>JALYYD010000338.1 GCA_030946775.1 Gemmatimonadota bacterium | reverse complement strand
AGTCAAGGCGACGAAGCGTGAAGATCCTTCGCGTGCACGCCCTTGAACCGGCTGACTTCGCTGCGCTCCAGATCGAGCTCGGGAATGTGGCGCTTCTCGAAGCCGAACCGCTTGAAAAACTCCTCGTCGTTGCTCACTGCGAACAGCGTCGCGTACCCGCGCGCGGTGGCGAGCTTCTCCGTCGCCAGCACGAGCTCCCGTCCGACTCCCTTCCCCTGATAGCGCGGATCCACCGCCAGCGATCTCAGCTCGGCAAGGCTCGGCGCATACTCATCGAGATGCACGCAGCCGACGATCTCCTCGCCGTCAACCGCGACGATGAACTCGTGCGCGTAGTCGGAAATGAAATCGAGTGTGCGCGGGAGCAGCGTCCCGCTCGCGACGTGTCGGTCGATGAGCGCCTTGATCCCCCACGCATCGGTGTCCTTTGCGCGGCGGGTGGTGAGAGCGTCGCTTCGTTTCGTTAATGTCGCCGTTCGTTCCGTCATTCTTCCCTACTTACCCTTCGCGCTGTCGGGGTCCCCGAAGCGGTAAAGTATTTCCTTGTCGCCGCGAATCATTCCGAACTCCTCGCGCGCGATCCGCTCCTGCGTAGCAGAGTCGGTGCGAACGAGTGTCGAATATCGCCCCAGCGAATCCACCAGCTTCTGCAATGAGTCAACGCTCCGCTTGAGCGTCCGCTTATGCGTGTACTGGCGGTACAGGTCGGCCGTCGAGTACTCCCCTCCCTGCAGCGCGAATGCCAGCGCGCCGGCGATGACGAGAAACCAGACGATCTTGCTCAGCACCCTCTCGCCCTACAGTCCGTAAATGGACCCGCCGGGATACTCGGCCACATCTCCGAGCTCTTCCTCGATGCGCAGGAGCTGATTGTACTTCGCCACGCGGTCGGTGCGGCTCGCAGAACCAGTCTTGATCTGGCCGGCGCCGGTGGCGACGGCGAGATCGGCGATGAAGGTGTCCTCGGTCTCGCCCGAACGATGCGAGATGATCGATTGGTACCCGTTCGCGCGCGCCATCTCGATCGACTCGAGTGTCTCGGTCAGCGTGCCGATCTGATTGAGCTTGATCAGAATCGCGTTCGCAACGTCGCCTTCGATTCCGCGCGCGAGGCGCTCGGTGTTGGTGACGAACAGATCGTCGCCGACGAGCTGCACGCGGTCGCCGATCGCGGCGGTGAGCTTCGCCCACCCACTCCAATCATCCTCAGCCAATCCGTCCTCGATGGAGACGATCGGATACTTGTCGATCCACTTCGCGTAGAGATCAACCATTCCCTCCGCGCTTAGAGTGCCGGCGCCGCTCTTCTTGAAGGTGTACTTGCCGCCCTTGAACAGCTCCGAAGCCGCGACGTCGAGCGCGAGCGCGATCTCCTTCCCCGGAGCGTAGCCGGCGGACTCGATGGCCTCGATGACGACCTTCAGCGCTTCCTCATCGTTCTTGAGATCGGGAGCGAACCCGCCCTCGTCGCCGACCCCGGTGGACATCTTCCTCTTCACCAGAACTTTCTTCAGAGCGTGAAACACTTCCGCTCCCATCTGCAGCGCCTGCGCGAAGGTCGTCGCGCCGACGGGGACGACCATATACTCCTGGAAATCCACAGTGTTCGTCGCGTGCGCGCCGCCGTTGAGGATGTTCATCATCGGCACCGGCATCGTACGCGCCATCGGTCCGCCGAGGTAGCGGTAGAGCGGCTGACCCAGCTCGGTGGCGGCGGCGCGGGCGTTGGCGAGCGACACAGCGAGAATCGCGTTGGCGCCGAGCTTCCCCTTGTTGGCGCTGCCGTCGAGCTCGATCATCGCGCGGTCAATCGCGATCTGATCCGAAGCAGCCATTCCGGCTAGCGCGGGGCTGATTCTCTCCTCGACGCTGCGCACGGCTTTCTCGACGCCCTTGCCGAGGTAGCGCTTGGAATCGCCGTCGCGAAGCTCGAGCGCTTCGTGCTCACCGGTGGAGGCGCCGCTCGGAACCGCCGCGCGTCCCATCGCGCCGGAGTCGAGAAGTACATCGGCCTCGATGGTGGGATTCCCGCGGCTGTCGAGAATCTCGCGCGCTTTGATTTCAATGATGGTGGGCATATCGGTCTTTGTCGTTTATTCGTTTTCGGCGGCGGACTCGCCACCGGCTGCACCCGGTTTAGCACCCTCAGACTGCCTGACGCGCGCCGGCGGCGATTCGACTCCGTACAGCTCACGCATCGCCGTCGCCATCCGTTCGCGCACGGTCACCATCAGTGCATCTCGGTCGTCGTAGCCGAGTCCGGCGGTTGGAATCGGCTCGAGCAAATGTACATCAACCCGCCCCGAGCGGACGATGATCTCGTGCTTGCGGATGGTCTCGATTGTACCGTGAGTGATGATCGGGACGATTGGAACGCCGGCGGCCACTGCGAGGACGAACGGGCCTTTCTTGAAGGGACGGATGGAATAGTCCAGCCCGCGGGTTCCCTCCGGGAAGACGACGACGGACGTGCCCTTCGCGATTTGCGAGGCGGCGAACTTGTACGACTCGAACGCCTGCTTCCGGTTGTCGCGCTGGAGCTCGACCATTCCGACGGAGCGGATGGCCCAGCCGAACACGGGAACCTTGAACAGCTCCGCCTTGGCGACGAACTTAGGCCAGGGGAGAAATGACGCGAGCGTTGTCACGTCGAACCAGCTGACGTGGTTGGCGACAAAAATCCTCGGCTCGCCGGTGCGGGCGCGCTCGAGATTGTGGACGTGCACCTTCACTCCCGCCGTGGCGAGAATGAGCTTCGACCAAACGCGCGGCACGAAATCGTAAATGCCCCCCGGCCTGTCGCGATAGTTGAACAGCGCGGCCCCGATGGCGAGGATGCCGAGGACGATGGTGTAAATGATCGTCGTAATGACGACGACTATGGTGCGCAAGAATGCGATCATTTATTTCCCAGATGGTCGAAGCCCGCCGGCGGAGCGACTGCCCGGCCTTGCTCCCGAATCCTGACTTCAGCCGCGCCGTTCCGGACGGATCCGATTCTCGTCAGTGGAATCGCGAACTCGCGCTGAAATTCGTCGGCGTTCAAGGCTGGCGCCGTGATGAGCAGCTCGTAATCCTCTCCTCCGGAAAGCGCCTGCTGCGGAGACGTGCAGGGAGCAAACGGGATGCGCTCGACGTCAATCGTAACGACGACACCGCTCGCTTCGGCAATGTGCGCAGCATCGGCGGCGAGCCCGTCGGAGATATCGATCGCGCTCGTCGCTCCGTTGCGCGCCAGCCACAATGCTTCGTTGATGCGGGGCCGCGGCTTCACGAACGCCTCTCTGCAGCTCGTCGCCGGCTCGCGACCTCGCGCCCACTCCGCGACCGCCGAGGCGGGTCCACCGAGTGAGCCGGTTACATAGAGTGAATCTCCCGCTTTCGCTCCGCTCCGCATCAATGGACGCGCGGACGCGCCGAGCACTGTCGTCGTGATGGAGAGCTCCTCGCCGGAAGAGATGTTTCCGCCGATCACCGGACAGCGCGATGCACCCGCAGCGGCGCCGACACCCTTAGCGATCGCCGTGGCTTCATCCCGCCAGTCGACCGGAAGAACAAGAGCGAAGAGCATTCCGATCGGCCGCGCCGCCATCGCCGCGAGATCGCTGATCGCGGCCGCCGCGGCGCGGTAACCGATCTCAGCCGGAGAAACGTTCGCGCGCCTGAAGTGAACATTCTCGACCGACGCGTCGGTGCTGACGACCAGCTTCTCTCCAGCGGGCACCTCGAGCAGCGCGGCATCGTCTCCAATTCCGTTTGATCGCTCGCCCCAATGCTGGACAAATGAGCGAATGAGCTCCGTTTCTTTCGTCACGACGCCACCATCGGAAGTCGCGCCAGAACGGGGGGATCGAGGGATGGCTCGCGCTCGTTCCACGCGCGCGGCAGCGCGAACAGCACATCGTCGAGCGAAACTCCACGCAGGTATCCGCACAGCTCGGCGGCGCGGCCGTGGACCCACGCTGCGATGCACGCGCTCGTTTCGGGATCTCCGGTTTGCGCGAGCAGGGCGCCGGCAATTCCAGAGAGAATGTCGCCGCTTCCGCCGGTCGCAAGCGCGGCCGTTCCCCGCGCGATGCAGTACTTCTTTCCGGTGTGCGCCGTAACGATCGTCGGCGCGCCCTTGAGGAGCGTCGTCGCGTTGGTCTCGAGAACCGTTTCCGTTCCGATCTCGAATCGGCGATTGAGAATGTCCTCCGTCGGCACACTCAGCAGTCGTCCCAATTCCGCGGGATGAGGCGTGATGATCCCCTTTCTATCCTTGAACAGCCATTGCACGGCGCGTGTGTCACCGGCGTAAACGTTGAGCGCATCCGCGTCGAGAAGCACCGGGGTTTTTCCGGAACCGAGTATGAGCTCGATGAACGAGCGCGACTCGGCGGTGTTCCCCATCCCGGGGCCGATGACGAGTGCGTCGGCCCAATCAGAAACCTCCGCGCGAATGGCCGATGCCTCGCCCGTCCACACCGATATCAGCGCCGAGGGAATCGCGCCGGCCACCGCCGGCACGTTGCTCTCGTGCACGACCATTTTCAGCAGGCCGATTCCGCTGCGCAGTGCGGCGCGGCCGGCCAGAATCGCTGCGCCCGGCATCCCCGGGCCGCCGGCGACAATGGCGAGCTTGCCGCGCTTGCCCTTGTTGTCGTCGTAGCGAATCGCTGGCAGCCGCGACTGAACCCACGCTTCATCGATAAGCTCGTGAGCCGTGTCTTCGAGGCGCGGCGGGTCGAGCCCGATGTCAACCACGACAATCTCGCCGCAGAGATCGCGCGCGAGGAGCTGGCCGCGCTTGATTGTGCCGAACGTAACTGTAAGATCAGCACGCACGGCGAGATTATGGTCGCCGTTGGTCGCATCGAGCCCGCTTGGGAGATCGAGCGCGACAACCATCGCGCCGCCCTCGCGCAATTCATCGATGCGCCGTATCGCGTCCGCGATCGCGCCGCGCGGATCGCCCGCAGCGCCGGTGCCGAGCAGAGCATCAATCACGATTCCCGGCCGCGTCACCTTCTCGCCGGTCGCCAACATTATTGCGGCTGTGTTCTTCGCCCCAATTGCGTCCGACGTTTTGGGCGGGACCGCTTCTTCGATCGAGACATTCACGCCCGCCGCCTTGAGCGCTTCCGCGACAACCCAGCCGTCACCGCCGTTGTTGCCCGGGCCGGTAAAAATGATCACGCCTTTCGCGAGCTGCGCACCGAACTTCTCGAGAATCACGATTGCGGCGCCGCGTCCCGCGCGCTGCATCAATTGTTGAGATGGCGTGCCTGATGCTATCGTAGCCCCGTCGCGCTCGGCTGCTTCAGCCGCCGTGACGACCCGCACTGTCACGGATGCTCCCTACGCGCAGTTAGCGCAGTTCCAAGGATATTCCTGCTCGAACGCGCGGTCGAAATCGTAGACGGCGAGGAACTCGTCGCGGCTGTCCTGCGGCT
>JALYYD010000331.1 GCA_030946775.1 Gemmatimonadota bacterium | reverse complement strand
GCTGAAAGTTGTCGGCGACCACCGCATGAACCTTCGTTAGCTAAACGATTAAACACTCGTGTTGAGCAGCACGAGTACAGTCTTGCGGCATTTTCTGACTGCGGGGGCCAAGCATACTCAGCCCTCGGATCGCGTTCAGTTGCAGTTTGCAGTTGCGGTTAGGGAACCTCGTACTGCGTCGTGTCCTTGAGCTTTTCGTTCACGCCGGGGAGGAGCGCTGCCTTTTCGGAAAGCAGTTTGGTGACGAATCGCTGTCCTTCGGAGATTCTCTCCACTTCGACCGCGATCGCATCAACCGACTGCTCCATTCGCGACATTCTCTCCGCGGACTCCGCGCTGCCGGCGGGGAGCACGGGCCGGCTCGATCTCTTCCACATCATTCGCGCCGCGCCGATCGCGAGAGGGCCCAGCACAAAGATGATGAAGATTCCGGTAAGCGGAGCTGCGTAGACGGCGTCCATACCAAGGAACGTATGCGCCGGCTGCGTGGAAGTCACGCGCGAGGCGGCCTCGGAGCTGAGGATCTGCCCCGTTTGGGCCATGTCGCCCTCCAGCTGCACCATTCGCTTGTCGAGGACAGCGATGCGCGACTCCAGCCCCGCCCGTGCCGACGGATCCGCGGTGCCATTCAGCTCATTCGACAATGAGCGTCTCCGGCTTGCCGCGCTGGTGAGCTGATTGGAAAGTTCGCTTCGGCGCGCCCGAAGCGCGACGATGTCCTGCGCCGTGAGCGCGCGCGTGGCGGCGACCGGCGCGTCGCCGCCCGCCAGCACCGGTACGTTCGGCGGGGGCGGGGGAGTCGGGATTGTCGTTGCTTGCGTCATTGGTGTGAGTAAGAGTCCTCGATCATCAAGGTTACGTTTGCGGCGTCTTTGCCGGCTTGAGCTCGGCCGTCGATGGAACGACGGGCTTGAGCCCAGCCCCCTCGAGATCGGCGTTCAGCGCGGTCAGGTCGCCCAACGCCCCTTTCATTCGTGAGAGCTGAACGGCGAGCTGCGCGGACAGATCGTTGAAAACGGCGTAGGACTGCGCGGTCGGCTTGAAGTCCCCGCCGCCAACGACTCCGGAGAGCGCCGCGATCTTGTTGTTGAGCCGGATCGGAAAGTTGAGCGGATCCTGGCCGGACTGATTTTTCACCTGATAGATCTCCGCCTCGATCACCGACAGCCTCGATGCGAGTGCGTCGCTCTTCGTCTTGAACGCGGCCGCTCTATCGGCGGGCATCGCCTTCGCGCGCTCGGCGAGCTGAGTCTTCACATTGCGAATCGTACGCACTGCGTTGTTGGCTTCGCTGGTCTTGTCGCGAATCCTGATCAGGAAATCGAACTGCGCCTGGAGATCGGCCTGCGACGTCGTGACGCGTGGATCCTTGAGCACGACGAGCGGCTGCGTCTGCGACTGGCCATTCACGGTCATCCGCACCGCGTACGTTCCCGGAACGGCGACGGGTCCGTTTATTCCGCCCGCCCAGAAGATTCGATTGTCGAAGTCCATCGCATCGGGATAGCGGAGATTCCAGGAGAACTGATTGATTCCCGCCTTGTTCGGTACGCGCGGTGCTGCGGGCCGGCGCTGCGGACGGTCGTCGCCCGCGCCCGTGTCCTCGCCGCGAGCTTCGGCCTTCGCGGTCGTGTCAACTTTTCCCCCGGCGCGCGTGATGCTGTCGTTGCGAGCGCGCCGCACGCTGTCGCCGCGCACGGAATCTGCGGCAGCGGCGGAATCCTGAACGCTAGTGAAGCTGCGGATCACCGCGCCCTTTGCATCGAGGAAGTCGAGCGTCACCACCTGCTTCGGTGAACCGAGCCAGTAGTAAACGACTCCGCCGGATGGAGGGTTCGCGCCATCCGGATGTCCGCCCGCTGATCCGTTTCCGCCGCCGCCGTTGAATCCGGCGCGATACACTCGACGCGGCTTGAATAGATGAGCCGCGAGCCTGGTCGTGGCCGGACTCAGCTGGCGCAGCGCCGAGAGATCGTCGAGAATCCAGAATCCGCGGCCGTGCGTAGCGGCGACGAGATCTCCCTCCTTCAGCGCCAGATCGTGCACCGGCACGATGGGAAGATTTCTTCTCAGCGTCTGCCAGTGCGCGCCGTCGTCGAACGAGACCCACACTCCGCGCTCGGTTCCGGCATACAGAAGTCCCTGCCGCTCCGGATCTTCGCGGATCACCCGCGTGAATTCAGTGGCCGGAATTCCGGTCGCGATCGGAGTCCACGTCGCGCCGTAATCGGTCGTCTTGAACAGGTAGGGCGCGAAATCGTCGAGCTGGTATCTGTTGCCGGCGAGATAGGCGGTGCCCGCCGCAAAGTGCGACGGCTCGATCATCGACATGCGCATCCATTCCGGAATTCCCTTCGGGGTGACGTTCATCCACGTCTTTCCGCCATCCTTTGTAACGTGAACGAGCCCGTCGTCGGAGCCGCCCCAAATGACGCCCGCTTTCACCGGTGATTCGGCGATGGTGAACACAGTCGCGTAGTACTCGACCGATGTCTGATCCTTCGTGATCGGTCCGCCCGAGGATCCGAGCGTGCGCGGATCGTGACGGGTGAGATCGGGGCTGATCGCCATCCACGACTGGCCTTCGTTATCAGATTGGAAGATCACGCTGCTCCCGATGTACATCCGGTTGGGGTTGTGCGGCGAGATGATGATCGGGAAGGTCCACTGAAATCGGTACTTCGCGTCCGCTGCGTCGTGGCCCATCGGATTGTCCGGCCACGGATTCACGTCGCGCTCGAACTTCGTCTTCGCGTCCTTGTGCGTCAGCACGCCGCCGTACGAGCCGGCGAACATCACGTCGGGGCTGTCCGGCCTCACTGCTATGTATCCGCTCTCGCCGCCTCCGGCATCGTACCAGCTCTCGATTCCGATTCCGCCGTTCCCGCGGCTCGGCCCGCAAAGAGTCGAGTTGTCCTGCTGCGCGCCGCAGACGCGATACGGAAAATGATTCGTCGTCGTGACGTGGTAGAACTGTCCCGTCGCAAAGTCCTGCTCCGTCCACGTCTTGCCGCCATTGAACGAGACGTTCGCGCCGCCGTCATTCGCTTCGATCATACGCTGCGTGTCGTTCGGCGCGATCCACAGGTCGTGGTTGTCACCGTGCGGCACCTGAATCGCCTTGAAGGTCTTCCCGCCGTCGGTGGACCGGTACATCCCCGTGTTCAGAGCGTACACCGTGCTCGAATCTTTCGGGTCGGCGAAAATTCTCGAGTAGTACCACGCCCGCTGGCGGAGATTTCGCTCGCTGTTTGTCTTCGTCCACGTCGCACCTCCGTCGTCGGAGCGGAACACTCCGCCCGAATCCGCTTCGATGAGCGCCCACACTCTGCTGGGCTTCGCTGCCGAAACGGTGAGACCGATGTTGCCAAGCACGCCGCCGGGGAGACCCGAGTTGTGCGTCAGCTCCGTCCAGTGCTCTCCGCCGTCGGTGGACTTGAAAATCCCGCTGCCGGCGCCGCCCGACACCATCTGCCACGGCGTGCGCGATTCCTGCCAGAATGCCGCGTAGAGCACGTCGGGGTTCGAAGGATCGACGACGAGATCGGTGATGCCGGTCGAATCGTTTCGATAAAGAACCTTGCGCCAGCTCTTCCCGCCGTCGGTCGTCTTGAAGACGCCGCGCTCCGCGTTCGGCCCGAAAGTGTGGCCCTCGACGCCGACCCATACGATGTCGGGATT
>JALYYD010000329.1 GCA_030946775.1 Gemmatimonadota bacterium | reverse complement strand
TCTTTTTTCCGGGAGCTGTCGGAACGCGCCTGATCGACAACCCGACACTCGATCTCGCCGCGCCGTCGCTCGGCACGGGGGCCACGCGACTTGCCCACGCCTGGGCCGCGCGCAACTTCGCGCTCCTCTCCGACACGGTGCGGCGCCGCGCGCGCATCGTCGCGGTGCGCGACGTAAGGATGCGAGTGGCCGAGCTCTACCCGTTCTTCGTCGCCAGCCCCGCTCCCCGCCGGCTGATGCGGGCGGACACGCTCTATTGGGGCGTGCCGCTGTACACTCTTTCGAGCTCGTATCCCCTCTCTGAGCGGAGAATGGTGCTGGGAGACGAGCGCAGCTACGTCCATCGAGTCGGCACGGCGCTAGTGAACGCGAGAACTGGGCGGGTTTATGCCGCTCTCGATCTTCCTCCGGAGCCCATTGCTGCGGGCTGGATCAAGCGGTTCGAATCCCGGCAGTCCCTCAGTTCCTCACAGGCCGTGCAGCACGCGCTCGCGATGAACACAATCGGCGCGTCAACTGCACTCAGTCCTGCCGACACATCCTTCCGCGCCGGAGTGATCCGCCTCTATTCGCGAATGCGCTCAGCTCTCTCGGCGGGCGATCTCCGCGGCTTCGGCCTCGCATACGATTCGCTCGGAGCGCTGGTAAGAAGGGAGCAAAAATGATAGACTTCCAGCTCGTATCCTACCGCAGGTTTCGCTTGGAGAAGGCGTGAACATCCACGAATATCAGGCAAAAGAAATATTTCGGAAATTCGGCATCCCCATTCCGCCGGGAGAGGTCGCGCGGACTCCCGAAGAGGCTGAGGCGATTGCCAGAAAATTTGGCGGCACTGTCGTGGTCAAGGCACAGGTGCACGCCGGCGGACGCGGGAAGGCGGGCGGCGTCAAGCTCGCCAAGACCCCGGAAGAAGTCCGCAACATTGCGGCTCAGATTCTCAAGCTCAGAATCAAGGATCTTCCTGTCGAAAAAGTTCTCGTCACCCCAGCTGCGGACATCGCTTCGGAGGCGTACGTCGGCATCATAGTCGATCGCGTCTCGAAGAAAGCGGTTTTCATGGTGAGTCCGGCGGGCGGAATCGACATCGAGGAAGTGGCCGCGACGACCCCCGAAAAAATCGTCCGGCATCCTGTCGACCCGCGTTACGGCCTGCAGCCGTACGAGGCGATGGATCTCGCGTTTTTCCTCTACGATGACGCAAAGCAGGCGCGCGCAGCGGCGAAGATTCTTCAGCAGCTCTACGCGGCGTTCGCAGCGAGCGGAGCTTCGCTTGCGGAGATCAATCCCCTCGTAACAACGCCCGCGGGTGACATCGTCGCTCTCGACGCGAAGATGGTCATTGACGACAATGAGCTCGACCGCCGTCCCGACATCGCCGCGCTTCGCGATGAAAGCGCGGAAGCCCCGAGCGAGGTTCTGGCGCGAAAGGCCAACCTTACCTTCATTAAGCTCGAGGGAAATGTCGGCTGCATCGTCAACGGCGCCGGGCTGGCGATGGCGACGATGGATCTTGTCAAATACTACGGCGGCGACCCGGCGAACTTCCTCGACATCGGCGGCTCGTCGAATCCGGAGAAAGTCGTCAACGCACTTCGCATCATCACATCGGATCCGAACGTGAAGGCGATTCTGTTCAACATCTTCGGCGGCATCACCCGCACCGACGACGTCGCCAATGGCATCGTGACCGCGATCAAGGAGAGCCCCCTCAAGGTTCCCCTCGTCATCCGCCTCACCGGAACGAATGAGGAAATCGCGGTGAAGATCCTCACCGAGAATGGCCTCGCGGCAATGACTGACATGGACGAAGCGGTAAAGAAAGCGGTTGCTCTCGCGACGGGAGGAAAGGCCGCGTGAGCATTTTCATCAATAAGGAGACACGTCTCCTCGTCCAGGGAATCACCGGACGCGACGGATCGTTCCACGCCAAGCAGATGATCGAGTACGGCACGCAGGTGGTCGGCGGCGTGACGCCCGGCAAGGGCGGGCAGAAGTTCGAAGGCAACGTTCCGATCTTCAACACCGTTGCCCAGGCGGTGAAAGAAACGGGCGCCAACGCGACGGTTATCTATGTGCCGCCGCCGTTCGCGGCAGACGCGATGATGGAAGCGGCCGACGCGGGGATTCCGTTCATCGTCTGCATCACCGAAGGCGTTCCCGTACTCGACATGACCCGCGTGTACCCGTTCGTAAAGGAAAAGGGCGCACGACTGCTCGGACCCAATTGTCCGGGGCTTATTTCCCCGGGTCAATCGAAAGTCGGAATCATTCCCGGTCGCATCTGCACGCCTGGTCCGTTCGGCCTCGTCAGCCGATCCGGAACGCTCACCTATGAAGTCGTCTATCAGATGACCCGCGCAGGAATGGGTCAGACCACCTGCGTCGGCATCGGGGGAGATCCTATCAACGGGACGAACTTCATTGACTGCCTCGCCGCCTTCGAAGCCGACAAGGAAACGAAAGCGGTCGTGATGATCGGCGAGATCGGCGGCACCGACGAGCAGGAAGCGGCGAAGTTCGTAAAGGAGAAGATGACCAAGCCGGTCGTCGGCTTCATCGCAGGCCAGACGGCGCCGCCGGGACGCAGGATGGGTCACGCGGGGGCCATCATCTCCGGCTCGGCGGGAACCGCCGCCGAGAAGATGCAGGCGTTCGAGGACAACGGAAT
>JALYYD010000315.1 GCA_030946775.1 Gemmatimonadota bacterium | reverse complement strand
GTCGAGGGTGGAACAGTCGCGCGCTCCTGCAGATGCCCAGCCGGAGCCGGTGCCGTCAGGGGTGCGAACGGTCGTGGAGAGATTCACGTCCGTCGAGCGATGGTAAGCGAAAAGTCCGCCGGAGTTGGCGATTGCCCGGCTGCCTCCGTTTACGTCGAGGAATCCGGCGACGAAAACATTTCCCGCCGCTTTCCCGACTTCGCTCGCGCGTTCAATCACTTTGCGCGCGGCCGCCGCTCGCCCTTCCGGTCCGAGCCCCGCGGTCGCGTCGATGAATGAATTCACGATCGAGTACGTCTGCGGGCCCAGCGGTGGCATCAGCTCCGGATCTTCCGGCGCGAGCTTCGCGAGGCGCTCCGCGAGGTCCACTGTGCGACGGAGCGACGCATCCTCCAGCACGTTGGTGGTCGCGGACGCGCGGCGCTTGCCGATCGTGCTCGTGACGGTGACCGTCGTATCTACGCTTTCGCCCGATGTGCTGATTCCACCGTCGGCGAAACGGGTATTGCCCTCCCAACCGTTATCGATGCTCACCTGCGTGCTGTCCGCCCTGGCCATCGCAAGAATACGATCGGCGAGAGCTTTCGCATCGGTGCGAGACAGCAGCGCCGGCGTAGGTGACGAATCGAAAAGTGAGCGCGGCTTCATGAGGTTCTCCCCGTGTTCACTATGTTGACCTGCTTGAATCTCGCCGGCACTGCGCCGTGACTTACCGAATTCGACTGTCCAGGCTCACCCTTGCCGTCGCCGAACGATCCGCCGAGCCAGTAGCTGCGCGGCCCGCCGATCATGTCCATCGAGTTCCAGAAGTCGGGAGTGCGCGCCTGATACGCGACGTCCTTCAGCATTCCGGTGATCTTTCCGCCCTTTACTTCGTAGAAGACCTGCCCTGAGAACTGGAAGTTGTAGCGCTGGTGATCGATTGACCACGAGCCGCGGTTCTTGACGACGATGCCCCGATCTGTAGCGGCGATGATGTCGTCGAGCACGATGTCTTTCTCACCCGGGAGCAGAGACACGTTCGGCATTCTCTGAAACTGGACACTGCTCCACGAGTCGGCGAAAGAGCAGCCGTGAGATTTCTTCACTCCGGTGATCGGAGCGATCCACGATGCCTGCTCGCGTGTCGTCTGGTAATCGTTGAAGATTCCGTTCTTGATCAGCAGCCACTTGTCGGCCGGAACACCTTCGTCGTCCCACATTGTGCGCGAGAGCGAGCCGTCCTGCGTGCGATCGGCCTGGATGTTCATGAATTCGGGGCCGTATCTGAACTTCCTGAGGAACTTCTCCGGTGGAGAGACGAAGCTCGTTCCGGCGTAGTTCGCTTCGTATCCCATCGCGCGGTCGAGCTCTGTCGGGTGTCCGATGGACTCGTGAATCGTGAGCCAGAGATTGGTCGGGTCGAGAATGAGATCGTAGCGTCCAACGTCCACGGAGCGCGCGCTCAGCTTTTCGACGGCAAGCGATGCCCACCTCTCGGCGTTGCCCGGCATGTTCAGCGAATCTATGTACTCCCAGCCCTGGCCTCGCGGTGCAATCTCCTCGGTGTAGCTCTGAAAATCACCGGACTTGATCGCCGTCGCCGTGAACTGAGGTCCGACGCGAACGTAAGTCTGCGTGACGAGCGTGCCGTCGGAAGTGGCGAGGGTCTTCTCTTCGCGGAGGAGCGCCAGTCCCGAATTCACGAACCGAATTCCCGGAACCTTTAGAGCCGCTTCATTGGCGGCGAGCAGCAGCGCCACCTTCTCTTCGATCGGAACATCGAGAGGGTCCCGCTTGATCGGCATGACCCAGGTGCCTTTCACCGAAGAGACCGGAGCGAGCTCGATCGGGCGCTTCTGCGCCGTCCTTGCCGCGCGGGCAACGCGGACGGAGTCTTGCGCCGTCTTCTGTACCGAATCCTTTGTCATCACGCTGGTGGCGGAGAATCCCCACGAACCGCCGACGAGCGTGCGAATGCCGATGCCGTACGATTCGGAATCGTTGACCCCCGTCACCTGGCGTTCCCGCGTGGCGATGAACTGTCTGCGGTAGCGCCCGATGCGGACATCGGCGTACGACGCGCCGGCGGCCTTCGCGGCGTTCAGCCCTTCGAGCGCGAGCGAGTCAATGTAGGGATCGGAATCGGGTGGCTGTACGAAGCTCAGCGGCGCGCCCATCGCGGTGCGCGATCCAATGGCGACACCGGCGGCTGCTACAGCCGAGGCGCGGAGAAAGTCACGGCGGGAAGTGGTCATCGATTGGGGGAAGGGATGTTTGACGCTACGCCGAAGTGAAGGTGCCTGTCAATGCCGGTACGACCTGCCGACTCCTGTGACCGCGGCTCCGTCGCAGCTGACGTCGCGACAGCTCAGCTCGAGCTCCGCGCCATCGGATGTCCGGATGTAAAGGCGCCACGGTTCACCGGGACCGAGCTTCTCGAGTCCGACGGTGGACAGTGTGAGTACGGTCGGGGTCGCGGAAGTGTTGCTCCACTTCAGCGAGAGAAGATCCTCGAACACGATTGCCAGCGCGCGGGGAGAGGCGGGAACGACGAGCTCGACGCTGTTTAATTTCAGGTCGATTCTGTGCTCGCTGATGCTCGCGCCCTGCAGAGCAGCGGCTACGTCGCGGAAATCCATCGGGGCCTTCTGAAGGAGCAGATGCTCCCCCGGAACCGAAACATCATTCCGGGGGAACGCTCCGCTAACGGTCGAAGATCTGCTCGATCGGCGTGATCTTGATCTTGTCCGGACTGATATTGAGCTTCCTGGCGCCGATAATCTTATCCTCGGCGAGCAGGTCGGCCGGCTTTTCCGACTCGTACGTTATCGGTGAGAATGCATCGGAAACGAGCGCGTCGCGAAGTCTTTCCGCGTCCTTGGCGATGATCACCACCGAAAGATCGGTCGCCGAAAGATTCCGCTTGATCGCGGCATTGACGTCCGCTCTCGTCAGCTTGGAAAGCGCGCTTCGCATATAGCTCGTGTACTCCGGCGTTCCATACCACTTGGAGTCGAGAGCGTAACCAAGCTGCTGGTCCTGTGTTGACGTCGCGAGGTACACGTTCTTCATCAGGTAATCGCGCGTCGTCTGGAAATCCTCTTCCGTGAGGCCGTTGTCGATCAGCTTCTGCAGCTCCGCGGTCGCGATGCGGAGAGCCATCTGCGCATTCTCCGGCACAACGGGGCGGATCCACACTTCGAACAGCTGGCCCCGCCGGACGATGTTCGGGCTGGGAAAGAATGTGAACATTCCGCCCGGGAACGCCTCGATGTACGCGTAGTCCCCATAGTTCATTCCGCGGATCTCGCGGATGCGCTGATACAGATGTGACTGCGAGCTGCGATGCTCGCCGAGCCAGACGCGAGCGACGGAGAGCGCGGCAAAATCCGGCGACGAGCGCGTCACCGAGAGGGGAAGTCCGAATGAGATGGCCGTCGAGCGCGTGTCCTTCTTGATGATCTCGACGTTCATTCCAACTGGTTTGGTCGCGGCGATGACCGGTGCGGCGGGCGGTGTGCCCTGCGGCAGCTTGGCGAGCAAGCTACCCATAACGGGCTGGAATCCCGCCGGCACGTCGCCGCTCAGACCGATGCGCAGATTGGAGCGAGTGTAGTGATCGCGAACGAAAGCCTTCACGTCGTCGAGCGTGATGGAGTTGATGCCGGCGACGGTGCCAAGCGTGGGATGCGCGTACGCCGTTCCCGCAAAGACGTTCGTCTGCAGGCGCTCCTTGGCGAGCTCTTCTTCGTTGTTCTGACGCAGATCCTGAGTGAGACGCGTGAGCTGCTGCGCCTTGAGCCGCTGGAAATCCGCGTCGCGGAATCCCGGTGTGGCGAGCTGGCCGAGCACGATGTGCAGGTACGGATGCCAGTTATCCTTGTGAATGCTGCCAGAGAGAGTCGCGAGCTCCTTGTCCACCTGACGGCCGAATCCGGCCGCCATCGGGTAGAGCGCCTGGCGAATTTCGCTGACGGTGAGCGCCTGCGAGCCGGCATCGGTGATCATTGACGCGGAGAGCGCTGCGAGACCCTCCTTGCCCGGCGGATCGTATGCCGAGCCGGCGTTGAAGACGAGCTTCATCGCGATTTGCGGCAGCGCGGACTTGATCAGCGTGACATCCATCGCCGGCCGGATGGCGGGAGCGGATTTCATATCGTCGGCGATGAGCGCGTCAACCTTCGCCTTGATGGCCGCTCTCGCCGAATCGCCGGAAGCGGAGCTCGTGCCGGCATTCGCGACCAGCGACGCGATGGACGGCGGAGTTTGAATTGCAGCCGGAAGCGCGTCGTGCGAAAGAGTGCTGACGACGAGATTGTTGTCGGTGAAGTACTTCTTGGCCGCGGCGCGGAGGTCGGCCGGCGTCAGCGCGTCGTACTGGCGGAAAACGTTGTTGAGGGTGTTGTACGATCTGCTGAACTTGGCGTATTCGCCGATGAGACCGGCGATAGTGTTCGTGTTGTCCATCGCGCGGGCGAAGGAATAACGCTGGGATGCCTTCGTGTCGTCCAGCTTCCAGGCCGGAACGAGCTCGGTGCGGGCGCGGTTGATGGTGCGCAGGATCTCGTCGCGAACGTAGGGCGCGTCCTTTGGATCTTTCAGGCGCGCCGTGACGGTGAACAGCTCGGGGTCCACGTTGGTCGAATTGCCGGCGCCGAACGAATCGAGGCGCTGCTCGTTGACGACGAGCTTCTTGTAGAGATCCGACGTGGCGCCGAAGTAGATCGTGGAGACCAGATCGAGCGCGGCGTTCTCCTTGTTCGTCTCCGAGAAAGGAGCGTTTCTGAACGCGACGTAAAGAAGTGGCGGCGTGGCGGTGGGCCAGTCAACGTGCGCGTACTTAGGCGCGGTCGAAGGCGGCTCTTTCGGAACCACTTCCTTGTAAGTGCCGTGTTTCCACATCCCCCAGTACTTGGTGACGAGCGGAATCACCTGCGCGGGAGTGACGTCTCCGGCGATGACGACAGTCGTGTACTCGGGGCGGTACCAGCGCGCGAAAAATTCCTTCGAGTACGCGTACTGGTTCGGCATGTTCTCGATGTCTTCGATGAAGCCCATCGTTGTGTGGCTGTAGGTGTGCGTCCCGAAGGCTGTTTTACGCATCACCTCGTAGAGCTTGCTGCCGGGATTCGCGGCGTTCTTGTTGTATTCCCCCAGCACGGCGCGCGATTCGGTCTTGAATGCGGCCTCGCTGTAGTCGAGGTGCTGGAACTGATCGGCCATCAGGGCGACGATGTCCTCGAGGTTCTCCTTGGCGAATGTCGCATAGAAGAGAGTGCGGTCGTCGCTGGTAGAGGCGTTGTTGCGCGCGCCCGCCTTCGTCATCGTGGCGTTGAACTTCTCGGGCGGATTCGTTGGCGTCCCGCGGAACATCACGTGCTCGAAGAAGTGCGCGAATCCGCTCTTGCCCGGCTCGATCTCGTTTCGCGATCCCGCCTGTACCGGGATCTGGATCGAGACGATGTTCGGGAAGCCCGTTGGAACGACGATGACCCTGAGGCCGTTGGGCAGAGTCGTCTGAGTCGCCTTGAACGGAAGGATGTCACTCGCTTTCCTGGCTTGGGCCAGCGCGAGGGAGGGGAGCAGCACGAGCGCTGCCGCCAGAGTACGAAGTGCGCGCATAATTGGAATCGTTGAGTGTTGGCTTCTATCTATATAGAAGGAGCTGCGAACTAAATTGCCTCCCGGCACGCT
>JALYYD010000312.1 GCA_030946775.1 Gemmatimonadota bacterium | reverse complement strand
GCCGTAGAGCATGCGGCGCACTTCGATCGTCTGTGACGAGAGTGAGTCGAACTCCACCTGTGTAATGGCGTGGAAATCCCGCGCCAGCAATAAATGGTATTCGAGCTCCGACGCGGAGTTGAGGGCGATCCTAACGAATCGCGCGTATTCCTTTGCTGTTCGCTGGCCGGTGCCCTCTACAAGATTCGTAGGGATAGACATCGCCGCGCGCACCATCTGAACGCGCAAGGAAACCCGTTGCGATCCGCGAATGGATTTGGCCGCTCGATCAATGTTCAGTGTTAGCGCGTGCGCCTTGCGCCAAACCTCGAGCTTCTTGAAGTCACTCATTTGAGCGAAAGCTCGCGAGAGCCAGCCTGTAGAAGAAATCCTTTCCCCGCCACTAGCATTGGAAATCGATCGGACGGTCATGCGGGCGTACCCTAAGCCCTCAGACCTTACCCACTCAGACCTCGCATCCAGTTCAGTTGCAGTTAAAGAAAGATCCCCGCCTCTCGACGGGGATCTTTCTTCAACCAGCCTTCACCTGGACTACGCTTCTTCCTCGACCGGCATCGGCGGCAGCGGCGCAGCAAAATCGCTGTCCGTCTCCGATGCCAGGATCTCCGCCAGGGTCGGCTCCGGCGGAAGCTCCGGCGCCGGAGGAACGGGCGCGCCCTCGATCTCGACATCCTGGTAGCGGTACATACCGGTACCGGCCGGGATCAAGTGACCGATGATGATGTTCTCCTTCAGGCCGAGCAGCTCGTCGCGCGCTCCACGAATCGCCGCGTCGGTAAGAACCCGCGTCGTCTCCTGGAAGCTGGCCGCCGAGATGAACGACTGGGTCGTCAAGCTGGCCTTGGTGATGCCGAGGAGCAGCGGCTCGGACTGCGCCGCCTTCTCCTTGTGCTTCTTCGCCTTGTCGTTCGCTTCGCGGAACTGAAGCTTGTCCACGTGCTCGCCCTCGAGGAATTCGGTGTCTCCGGAATCGAGAACGCGAACCTTCTGGAGCATCTGGCGAACGATGACGCCGATGTGCTTGTCGTTGATCTTCACGCCCTGCAGTCTGTAAACCTCCTGCACTTCGTTGAGGAGGTATTCCTGCACCGCGCGCGGTCCCTTGATGCGCAGAATGTCGTGCGGATTGACCGGACCTTCCGACAGACGATCTCCGGCGCGCACGCGATCTCCCTCGTGCACTCGAAGGTGCTTGCCGGCTCCCACTTCATATAGTTGTCCTTCCGCCTCGGGCGAACCGTGCGCCGCGTTCTCGGGCACGACTCTGATCTCGCGCTTGCCGCGCTTGATCTCGCCGAAGCGAACGACGCCGTCTATCTCGGAGATCGTCGCCGGATCCTTCGGGCGGCGGCCTTCGAACAATTCGGCGACACGCGGCAGACCGCCGGTGATATCGCGCGTCTTGTAGGCTTCGCGGTTCACCTTCGCGAGGATGGTTCCAGCGGTGATCTTCTGGCCGTCCTGGATGGTGAGCTGCGCGCCGACCGGGATCACGAAGTCACGAAGGCGCTTCTCCTTCGATCCCTTGCTCTCCCAGATCTCGATGTGCGGATGGAGTTTCTTCTCGCGATCCTCGATGACCACCGTCTGGCGGAGACCGGTGAGCTCGTCGAGCTCCTCGGAAACCGACTCGTCGGGGACGAGATCCACGAAGCGGATCGTTCCTTCGACGTCGGCGATGATCGGGTTGGTGTACGGGTCCCACGTGAAGATGACCTGATCCTTCTTCACCTCTTCGCCATCCTTGACCATCAGGGTGGCGCCGAGCGGAACCTGAAGACGCGCCGCGCCGGACCCTTCACGCGTCGTGCGCGCGCCGGTCGCGCGGATGGTGAGCTCGCCTTCGTACGAGGTGACGATCTGCTGTCCCTCGGAGTTGGTGACGCTTACCAGCCGGTCGCCGAAATCGATGGTGCCGGCGATCTTGGATTTTCTTGCCGTCTGCTCGGCGATACGAGCGGCCGTTCCACCGATGTGGAAGGTTCGCAGCGTGAGCTGCGTTCCCGGCTCGCCGATGGACTGCGCGGCGATGATGCCAACCGCTTCGCCCTTATCCACCATCGCCATCGTGGCGAGGTT
>JALYYD010000263.1 GCA_030946775.1 Gemmatimonadota bacterium | reverse complement strand
GATCTCATCACCTCACTGGAGCTGGCTCGCTATCGCCGGATCGTTGGCAGCGTTGCCCTCCCTGTTTTGCTTCGTCGGCAATCGCAGCCGGGGCGCGCTCGACAACGCCACCGGCGTGGCGGCGGTGCTGCTCGCCGCCCGCCTCGTCTCCGCGGAGAAATCGTTCGGCGTCCTCATTACCAGCGGGGAAGAGCTGGATCTCGCGGGGGCTCGCGCCTGGGGGAAGGGGCCGGCAGCTGTTAAAGCCGTCATCAACTGCGATACGATCGATGACTCAGGCGGGTGGCGCTGCATGTTCGGGAACCGGCCTCATGCCATCGGCGCCGCCGCCGAGAAAGCGGCGAAGAAATTGGGCCTCCCTTTGCGTATGGGAAAGATGATCCCGGGCATAATCACCGACAGCCTGGCATTTGAGACCGCCGGTCTCCCGTCGGTGACTCTTTCCCGGGGAACCCTACGCACGCTCGCTCGTCTACATACGAGCGGGGACAATCCGGACCGGCTGACGGGGGCGGGGGCGGCTACGGCTGCCCGAATTCTCGCTCAAATGGTCGAGGAGCTTTCCTGATGGCGTTTATCGTGCTGGTGCTCGTGCTGGTGGCCTCGCTGGTTCTCATCGTCCTGGGGATGCCCGGGCTGTGGATAATGATTGCGAGCGCGATCACCTATAATTTGATTGTTCCGGGCCGGCCGATGAGCTGGTTCACAGTCATCGGGATTGTGGCACTGGGTGTGGTCGCTGAGGTGCTCGACTTCAGCCTCGCCGGAAAGTACGCGAGAAAGTACGGCGGCTCGCGGAAGGCGGCGTGGGGTGCCATAATCGGGGGGATGATCGGCGCATTCATCGGGGTGCCGGTGCCCATCGTCGGACCGGTGATCGGGGCGCTCGTCGGGTCGTTCTTCGGAGCTCTTGTCGGCGAGGTTCGCAACGGCGGTGATCGGAGTGCGGCCACCAAGGTCGCGACGGGCGCGCTGATCGGCCGCGTACTGGGCACGGTGATAAAGGTGGGACTCGGCTTTGCGGTGGCGATATGGATCTTTTTCGCGGCGATGAACTAGACTCAATTACCGAATCTACAATGACACAGCCAGATACCGACGAAACCGAATCTGAAGCCCAATCTGCCGCCGGCGGGAAATACGTGTACTGCATCATCCAGCTCGATCGCTCACGTGATTTCGGCGGGATCGGGATCGGCGGCGGCGCGCGCGTATTCACGGTGCACCACAAGGATCTGGCAGCGGTGGTCAGCGACACCCCGATCGTCATCTACGATCCGACGAGGGAGAACGTGCTCGCGCACGAGTTCGTGAACGAGACGGTGATGCGCGAGTTCACGCTCATCCCGATGTCGTTCGGAACCGTTTTCCGCTCCGAGAAAGACGTTTCCGCGCTCCTGAACTCGACCTACCAGGCGTTCAGGGAAGTGCTCGACAAGATGCAGGACAAGATTGAGTTCGGCCTCAAGATTCTGTGGGACCGCGATAGAGTGGTCGCCAGTCTGGAGGAAGCGAACGACGAGATCCGCCGCCTCAAGGACGAAATCACGCGCAACGCCGCATCGTCAACGTACTTCGCGCGGATGCAGCTCGGCCGTCTGGTCGAGGCGGCGATGGAAGAGGCGAGCAACCGCTACGTCGCCGACGTGCACGAGGCGCTGAAGGAGTGCTCCGTCGCCAGCCGCAGCAACAAGGTTATCGGCGACCGGATGATTCTCAACGCCGCATTTCTCGTCGACCGAAAGGACGAAAAGTCGTTCGACGACAAGGTGAAGGAAGTCAGCCGCAGGTACGAGGATCTGCTGACCTTCAAGTACACAGGCCCGTGGCCGCCGTACAACTTCGTCAACATCAAGCTCAAGCTCGAGAAGGCGACCTGAGCGGCCCGCGCTAGCGATGGGAATTCTCACCAACATTCTCCTCGCGCCCTTTCTCGGACCGATAAACGGGACGAAGTGGACGCTCGACAAAGTCGAGCGCGCCGTGCGCGAGGAGCTCACCGACGATTCCTCCGTGAAGAACGAATTCATGGAGCTGCAAATGAAAGTCGAGCTCGGCGAGATCGACGACGAGGAGTATCTCCGTCAGGAAGCCGGCATTATGCGGCGCCTCCGCGAAGTGCGTGAATGGCGCGAGAAATTCGGGATGGCAAGCGCGGGCGGTCCGGTGCGCGTCGCCGGCGCCGACACCGAAGAGAGCGCGGATGAGCGCAATGAGTCGTGAGCGGAATCTGTTATCTGTACGGGGTGGTGCCGGCGGGGGCGGACGCGTCGCGCGCCCCTGCGGGAATCGACGATAGGCCTGTCGAGCTGATTGCAGGCTCCGGCCACGCCGCGCTCTTCACCAGCGTGAGCGCGACCGATTACGCCCCCGAAAAAATCGAATCGCTCGCCGGAAACGTGGATTGGGTACGCTACCGCGCGGAAGCGCACGACCGCGTTCTCAATTGGGCGAGCGACACGACGCGCGTCATTCCGCTCCCGATGTGGACGATGTTCCACGACGATTCGGCGGTGAAGGCGATGCTCGCCGAGCGGGAAAGAGAATTCGCCGCCGCCCTCGCCAACGTCGCCGGCGCGCGCGAATACACCGTCCGCGCCTATGTGCGAGCTTCCGAGCTGCAGTCAAAAGTGTCGGACCTGAGCGAGGAGTTCCGCGCGCTGGAAGCGCAGACAAAGACGGCCTCTCCGGGACAGAAGTATCTGCTCGAAAGAAAAATCGAAAAGGAACGCAAGGAGACGGCGCGCCGGGTGATGCGCCAGGTCGCCGCCGATGTCCACTCTGCGCTCGCGGTCTCGGCCAAGGGTTCGGTGCGCGACGAAATCTCTCCCGGAGTCACCCCGTCGGATCACGGGCAGGCGATACTGAACGCGTCGTATCTGGTCGCCTCGGCCGAGATGACGGAATTCCAGAAGACTCTGACCGAGTTCGTGAACCGTTATCAGCCGTCGGGGTTCACCTTCGCGTTCACGGGCCCGTGGCCGCCATACCACTTCGTCGGGCCACAGGGCGGGAGCGAAGCTGTCGGCTGAGGGCGAGCTGTTCGATGAGCGCCTCGATCTCTCCGATCTTCTCAGCCACGTCCTCGACAAGGGGGTAGTGCTGAAGGGAGAGGTGATGCTGGCCGTCGCGGACATCGACCTCATCAAGCTCGACCTTGGCCTTCTGCTCACCGCGGTTGAGACTGCGATGCAGCGGGGAGGAGGGTTCGAGACACTCACCTCGCTGCGCCGGGATGTGGCGCGCGGAGCGGTGGAGGGCGGCGCGCCGGAGCCCATCCGGCGCGATGTGACGTCCGCGCTGCCGGTCACTCCCGAGACACCGGAGACGCCGCTCGAAGCGATAGCGGAATCGCTGCCGCCAAGAGTGAACGCGGACAAGGAAAACGTCGAGAACGGGCTGGCCAGACTCGTCTTGACGTTGATTGAGGTATTGCGTAAGGTCTTAGAGCATCAGGCGATTCGCCGGATGGAGGGCGGTCATCTGACGGGCGAAGAGGTCGAGCGGCTAGGGGTAGCGCTGCTCCGTCTCAACGACCGGATGCAGGAAATGAAGGGCGTCTTCGGCCTCCAGGACGAAGATTTGCAGATTGACCTGGGTCCACTCGGCAGATTGCGGTAAGAGGGAATCAGGCACCAACGGAGAGTGTTGATTGGCAGACCTAGTTTCCCCCTCGCGAACGTACGGACTGGTCGACATTCTCGACCGCGTCCTCGACAAGGGGCTGGTGATCGTCGGTGACATCAAGATCAATCTCGCCAACGTGGAGCTGCTCACCATCCAGGTGCGGCTTCTGATTTGCTCCATCGACAAGGCGGAGCAGATAGGGATGAACTGGTGGCGCCACGATCCGCGTCTTACCACCCCTGAAGCGCCCGCACTTCAACAAAAGAAAGGAGAATAAGAGATGGCGGTAGAACGCTCTCCAAGCGGCAGCTCGCTGATCGATGTGCTCGATCGCGTACTGGACAAGGGTATCGTCATCGACGCGTGGGTGCGCGTCTCCCTCGTTGGAATCGATCTGGTGACGGTCGAGGCGCGCATCGTGGTCGCGTCGATCGACACATATCTGAGATACTCCGAGGCGGTAGGCCTTACAGCTCCGAGCTCGAGGCCGCGCGAGGTGGCAGCCGGCGGAACAGACACTGCGGAGTTCGACCGCATGCGCTCCGAAAACGTCGAGCTGAAGCGGCGCCTTGAGCAGCTCGAAGCCTGATGAAGTTGTTGTAAGCGGCGGGATGGAACTGACGGGTGAGAAGCTGGATGAATTTCTCACCGTCATTTCCGAAGCGCCCGATTTCCAGGCTGCTGCCACTTTTCTTGTCGCTCAATTCGCGGATGCAGTCGGGGCCAGACGCGCATTCGCGCTTTCGCTGTCCGTTCCGCCGGAATCGTTCGGCGTCGCCGCCGCGGTCGGATTCAGCGATGACGACCAGCCACAGACGCAGCTGTCCGTCCACGATCACGACAATCCGATCGTTGTCTCCGCGCTCTCGCTTCATCCTATCACGTGCAGCGATAACGCTCCCGTCCCCGGCGTTCCCTTCGATGAGTGGGTCGCGATCCCATTCCCGCAGCCGCAGTTCCGCCACGCGCCGAGCCTGCTGTCCGAGGAAACGCTTCGCAGGCTGAAGCTGCCCGGGTGCGCGCTGCACATCGAGCAGCTTACGGAGCGGCGCCGGCGGGTCGGTCTCGCGCCGGCGGGAGTGATCGTCGTCGAAGCGGTACTCGATCAGGACCGGATCACCGATCTCTATCACGCCGCAGCGCTCGCCGGCCCGGTGCTGTCGCGAATGGCGGCGGTGGAGGAGTTCCGTGTCTCGACGGACCGCCTCGACCAACAGCGGGATTTGCTGACGGCGATCGTCAACTCGCTGCCGGATCCGATCGTCATCATCAACTCCGCCGGCAACATCGTCGTCCAGAACCGGAGAGCGGAACATCTCCTCTCCGTTACCGATTCGGATTCCGAAGGACGCCGCCGCGCCGTCGAGATCAACAATCTTCTGTTCACGTCGCACCTCTCGAAAGCCGCGATCGGCGGGGGACTGCCGGAGACGAGCGGCAGCCGCGAGCTCAACATGGTTGACCCGGACGAAGGTACCGATCTCCTCTTCGAGGTTCTCACTCACGAGCTGACGGCGGCGGAGGGGGCGCACGTCGGATCGACCGTGTCCGTGCTGCGCGACGTCACCGACCTGCGCCGCGCCGCCGGCGAGCTCGAGCGGCAGGTGCAGCGCGTGCGCCTCGCCGAGATCGACGCCAAGCGCGAGCGCGACCGGTTGAATCTCATTCTCGAGAACGTCGCCGATCCGATTCTCGTCACCGACGACCGCTCCAACATCATCCTGATGAACAAGCAGGCGGAGCAGCTGTTCGAGGCCCCGGATGAAGGCGACAGCTGGATTCGCGCCGACGCGATTCGCGCCAACGACACCAAGTTCACGACGTTCATATCGGATTTCACGATCAGCCCCGCGCGCGCGCGCCGCGAGCAGATGAGTCTGCTCATTCCCGACAACAACATCGAGCTCCCGGTCGAGGTGGTTTCGGGCAAGATCATGAATCGGCGCGGCGAGCCGCTGGCGATCGTTTCGGTGCTCCACGATCTCACTGAGCAGGTCGAAAACGAGCGTCTCTACGAGGAATTGAAGAAATTCTCCGGCGAGCTGGAGGAGAGGATCCGGGAAGCGACTGCTGACCTCGCCGAGCAGAACACGCGGCTGCAGTGGCAATCGCGGGAGCTGGAGAAGGCGAACCGCCTGAAGTCGGAGTTTCTCGCCTCGATGTCACACGAGCTTCGCACTCCGATCAACGCGCTGATCGGCTACACGGCGCTGATGCTGGATCGGATCTACGGCGAGCTCACTCCGCGGCAGGAGGACGGGCTCACGCGCATCCAGGCGTCGGCGCAGCATCTGCTCGCGCTGATCAACGACATTCTCGACCTCGCCAAGATCGAAGCGGGGCGAATGCCGCTCCACCTGGAGAACATTTCCCTCAAGGAAGTGCTGACGGAGATCACGCAGCAGATCGAACCGCTGATCAAG
Organism: Gemmatimonadota bacterium; assembly: GCA_030946775.1. Classification (GTDB taxonomy): domain Bacteria; phylum Gemmatimonadota; class Gemmatimonadetes; order Gemmatimonadales; family Gemmatimonadaceae; genus UBA4720. The sequence continues at coordinate 1,268 of JALYYD010000263.1, read as the reverse complement.
AAGAAGGAGGCGGTCACATTTACCATCGAGACGCCGAAGGAAGATCTGGAGATGCACACCGACAGGACGAAGGTGAAGCAGATTCTGCTCAATCTCCTCTCCAACGCGGTGAAGTTCACGCACAAGGGCGGAATCTCGCTCACCGCGGCCGACCTCGGCGACCGGGTTCGCCTCGATGTAAAGGATACTGGAATCGGGATCAAGGGCAGCGATCTCGATGCCATCTGGGAGGATTTCCGCCAGGTGGATCAGTCGAGGACGAGGGAGTTCGGAGGCACCGGGCTCGGACTTTCCATTACACGCAAGCTGGTCGATGCGCTCGGCGGCAAGGTGGAAACGGAAAGCGTTTACGGCGAGGGGTCCACGTTTTCGGTGGTTCTTCCCCTGCACAGCATTCCGCGCATCGACACCCCGATCAGACCTGCGCTCTCGCCGGCGACGGACGTTGACAGTTGAGCCTTCATCCGTAGATTGAAACAACGCCCCGCCAGTCGGGGCGTTTTCTTTTTCTTCTCACTCACGGCGCCTTCAAAACCACCGGTGATTCCCACGCAAAATCTCAATGTTTGACTCGGGCGTTAGAACGCTGGTTGTCGTCGGCGCGCAATGGGGCGACGAAGGGAAGGGAAAGCTGGTCGACGTTCTCGCGGAGCGCGCCGACTGGGTCGTGAGGTACCAGGGCGGCGCTAACGCCGGCCACACCGTGCACATCGGCGAGAAGTCATTCGTGCTGCGCCAGATTCCAAGCGGCATCCTCCACCCGAAGGTGAAGTGCGCGATCGGGAATGGGGTGGTGCTCGATCCGGAGACGCTGTTCGGCGAGATGGACAAGCTGGCCGGCGACGGGATCGTGACCGAGGGAAGGGTGTTCGTCAGCGACCGCGCCCATCTGGTGATGCCCTATCACAAGCTCGTGGACGGAGAGAGCGAAGCGAGCAAGGCGATCGGCACGACCGGCCGCGGCATCGGTCCCGCGTACGAGGACAAGGCAGCGCGGCGCGGAGTGCGTGTTCTCGATCTCCGCAATCCGGCGCGGCTGCGGGATTTGGTCGAGCGCGGCGTCGCGCACGCCAATAGCCAGCTGGTCGCATTCGGACGTGACGCGCGCGCGAGCACCGACGACACGATGCGGAAGCTGGAGGAATTCGGTCCGCGTCTCCTTTCCATTGCCGGCGACGTGGGACTACGCATCCACCGCGCAATCCGCGCCAAGGAAGCGGTGCTGCTGGAAGGGGCGCAGGGGTCGCTGCTCGACATCGATCACGGCA
>JALYYD010000259.1 GCA_030946775.1 Gemmatimonadota bacterium | reverse complement strand
AGCTCTCGTACAGGATTCCCAGCACCATATAGATGACGAAAATCGCGAGGATGAGCAGCGACAGCAGGCCGCGCTGGCTGTCCTGGAACGCCTGCGCGGTTCCGGAGAACGCGGTGTTCACCGTCGCTGGAACCGTGGTCGCGGCTGCCGCCTGGACAGCGGCCGTCGCCTCTCCGAGCGCCACACCCGGTTTTGTATTGAACGAAACCGTGACCGAAGGGAGCTGTCCGGAATGTGTAATCGCCAGCGGGCCGACATTCTCGGACATCGTGGACACGGCACTGAGCGGAACGAGCTCACCCTTCTGAGAGCGGACGTACAACATTCGCAGCGCGTTGACGTCGCGCTGGAATTCGGGGCGCAGCTCCATCACGACCACGTATTGATTGTTGGGAGTGTAGATCGTCGAAACCTGGCGTGACCCGTACGCATCGTAGAGGGCGCCCTCGATCTGCTGCGCAGTGACTCCGAGCGAAGCCGCGCGCTCGCGATCGATGGCAACGTTGACTTGCGGGTTCGCGATCTGAAGGTCGCTCGTAACGTCCTGAAGCTCCGGCAGCGCGCGCATCTTCATCTCCATCGCCTTCGCCGCGTTGTCGAGCACGCCTATGTTCGAGCTCTGCATCGTGAACTGGTAGAGACTCTTCGCGTTGCGCGCGCCGATCTGAATCGCCGGCGGCACCTGCAGAAAGACGTTCATCCCCGGTATTCCCGACAGCTTGGGACGAAGCTCATTCACGATCTCATCGGCGCTCAATCTCTGCCCGTGCGGCTTGAGACCCATAATGACGCGCCCCTGATTTCCGCTGCTGCCGCCCGAGCCTACGGCGGACATGAACCCGACCACGTTGGTGTCCTGGGCGACGATCGCCGCGACCTGCTGCTGGTGCCGCACCATCTCCGGAAACGAGGTTCCCTGAGCGGCTTCCGTCGTAGCGGTAATCTGCCCCGTGTCCTGCGTCGGGATGAATCCGGTGGGAACTATTCTGAACAGCACTACGGTTCCCACAAGCACTGCGAACGAAAACACCAGCGAAGCGAAGCGGTGACGCATCACCCATCCGAGACTCCTCTCGTATTTACCGAGGACGCGCTCGTAGATGCGTTCGGATGCGTTGAACAGCTTTCCGTGCTGATGGGTCGGCGGACGCAGGAACCTGCTCGACAGCATCGGCGTCAGCGACAGCGATACGAATCCGGAGACGAGAATGGCCGTACCGATCGTGACCGCAAATTCGTGGAAGAGTCGGCCGACGATTCCTCCCATGAAGAGCAGAGGAATGAATACCGCCGTGAGCGATATCGTCATCGCCAGGATCGTGAACCCGACTTCCACTGAACCGTCGAATGACGCCTGCATCGCCGTTTTTCCCATCTCCATGTGCCGAACGATGTTCTCCAGCATCACGATGGCGTCGTCAACGACGAACCCGACGGCGAGCGTGAGCGCCATGAGCGACAGATTGTCGAGCGAATAACCCAGCAGGTACATCACCGCGAATGTCCCGACAAGCGACATCGGCAGAGCCAAACTGGGGATGATCGTCGCCGACACGTTGCGCAGGAAGATGAAGATCACCAGCACGACGAGCACGAGCGTGAGCATCAGCGTGAACTTCACGTCGCTAACCGACTCCTGAATCGGCGCCGAGCGGTCGTATAGCGTGTGCACCTCGACGCTGGCGGGGAGCTGTTCCTTCATCGATGCGAGAAGGGTCTTCACTCCGTTGGCAACCGCGACCGTGTTCGTCCCCGGCTGCCGCTGGACGGCGAGCACCACTGAACGCACGCCGTTGTACCAGCTGGCGACGCGATTATTCTCCACGTCGTCAAGCACCTGCCCCAGCTCGACCAGGTGAACTGGCGCGCCGTTGCGATACGCGACTACCAGCTGCCGGAACTGGGCTGCGTTCTGCAGCTGTCCGTCGGCGCGGATGGTTGACGCGCGCGACGTTCCAAAAAGCGTTCCCGTCGGCATGCTGACGTTCTGAGCCGATATGGCGCTCGCGACCTCGTCGATGCCAATGCCGCGATTGGCGAGCGATGTCGGGTCGAGCTGAACGCGCACCGCGTATTTCTGGCCGCCGAACACCTGCACCTGCGCGATTCCCGGAACCTCCGAGATGCGCTGCGCCATGAAAGTCTCGCCGTACTCGTCCAGCTGCGACAGCGGCATCGTGGGCGACGTCAGCGCGAAATAGAGAATCGGCTGGTCGGCCGGGTTCACCTTTCGGTACGACGGCGGAAGAATTCCCTGCGGCAGGCTGCGGAGTGTCTGGGAGATAGCCGCCTGAACGTCCTGCGCTGCGGCATCGATGTTACGGTCGAGCGAGAACTGAATCGTGATGCCGGTCGATCCGAGGCCGCTCGACGACGTCATGTTGTCTATTCCGGCAATGGTCGAGAACTGCTTCTCCAGCGGAGTCGCCACCGCGGCGGCCATCGTCTCCGGGCTCGCTCCCGGAAGGTTCGCGTTCACCGTGATGGTTGGGAAATCGACCGACGGCAGATCGCTGACGGCGAGGCGTTGATATGCCGCAGCACCGAAGAAAAGAATCCCGAGCATTACCAGCGCCGTCATTACCGGCCGGCGGATGAAGAGCGAGGTCACTTCGGGCGCGCTCCCTTCACCACCACCTTGGCGCCCGGCGTGAGGCGCGACTGACCATCTATTATGACTTTATCTCCCACCTTCACTCCACTGGCTATCACCGCGATGGAATCAACGGTGCGCGCGACCACGACCGGCATCTGCTTCGCGTTACCCGCAGCATCCACGGAATAGACAAACGTCCCCTGTTGGCCCGTCATCACGGCGTTGGCGGGGACGGTCATCGCGTTCGCGTCCACGTATAGTTGCAGCGCGACCTGCACGAACTGTCCCGGCCACAGCGCGCCGGACGAATTCGCGAACCGCGCCTTCAGCAGCACGGTTCCCGTCGTAGAGTCCACGTTGTTGTCCATGAACGACAGCGAGCCCCCCTGCGGCGACCCCGTCCCCTCCGAGGGAGTCGCGTTCACCTCGAGCGCGTTGCCGCCGCGAAAGTACCGCTGTATGTCAGGGAGCTGGCTCTGCGGCACCGAGAAGCGAACTAGTATCGGCTGGATCTGGTTGATGACGACGAGCGGTGGAAGCGTGTTCGCCTTGACGAGATTGCCTTGCCTAACGAGCAACCCCCCTGTGCGTCCGGAGATCGGCGCGCGAATGGTGCAGTTCGCGACATCGACTTGCGCCCTGTCAACATTTGCGCGATCCGCGTCGACGAGCGCGCTGGCCGACGCCGCGGCGGCGGTCGCCTGATCCGCCTGCGAGCCGGTGACGTATCCCTCCTTCACCAGCGCCGCGTACCGCGCCGCTTCACGCCGCGTGTTGGCCGCCTGAGCTTCGTCGCGCGCGAGCTGTCCTCGGGCCTGCCGAAGCGTTGCGACGTACGGGCGCGAATCGATCTCGAACAGCACCTGGCCCGCCTGGACGTCTTTCCCTTCGCTGAAAGTGACGCGATTCAATATGCCTGTCACCTGCGCCTGTACGGCGACAGTTTGCATCGGCTCGACGGTGCCGTTCGTCTTCACGATGTACGGCACCGTGGCGATTCTCACCGCGGTGACACTGACGGGAACCTTGGGCTGGCGCGGCGGCGGATCCTTCGAGCAGGCGCCCGCAATGAGCAATGTGAGCGCGCCACAAACTCCAATTCTTGAACCACTCATTGACGGATTGCGTTCGAGGACGGATTCGCTGCCGAATCCGGTGTTATCGTAAATGGTGTGTCGCCGCGCACACCTAGAACTCCGGCATCGCGCGCGAGCTGCGCCAGCGACGTATACCACTGCCAGCGCGACTGAACCTGCTGCGCGCGAGCATTGGCGAGCGCGCTCTGCGCGCTAAGCAGATCGATGATGCTCCCGACTCCCTCCCTGTACCTTCCCGCGGCAACCTGCTCCGACTGCTCTGCGCTGGCGAGGAGATCGTCGGCTGTCACTACCCGCTGCTCCGCCGTCTGCAGCGCGTAATACGACACGAAGACTTGCGTGATGACATTTTGCCGCGTCTGGTCGGCGACAGCCGAGAGCGCGTTTGCCTGAGCGCGCGCCGCGGCGACGTCGTACTGGCGCGAGAATCCGTTGAAGAGCGGGAACGAGAGACCGAGGGACGCGCCGTACGACGGGCCGGCGAACACCGGGGGGCGCGAGAAGGTGCGTCCCGCGTTCCCTCCCAGCGTGAGAGCGGGAAATTCCGCCGATCGCGTTACGCTCACCTGCGCCGTCGCTGCGGCTGCCTGCGCTCGCGCGGCCGCGAGGTCGGGGCGATTACGCAGCGCATCGTTGATGACGCTGTCCACGCTCTGCCCGATAGTCCCCACCGGCATCGCCATGGGCAGCGGAGCGAGATCGAACGGCAGATTCGCCGGCAGTCCGAGCGCCGAGGCGAGCGAACCGCGCGCCGCCTGCAAATTGCCCTGGATAGTCTCGAGATTGAGCCGCTCCTGCGAATATGCCGTCTTCGCCTGTAGCACGTCACCGATCGTCGCCAGGCCCACTTTGTTCCGCCGGTCGGCCGCCGTCAGGTTCGCCTGCGCCTCGGCGATCGCCGAGCGCTGCGCGTTGAGAAGGGCGAGCGTCGCCATATAGGAGAAATACGCCGCCTCCGCCTGGAGCACGACATTCTGCAGCGTCGCGTTGTGCGAGAAGTCAGCCGCATAAAGATTCTGCTTCGCGCGCTCGATTGCGCCGCCGCGTGCGCCGAAGTCGAAGAGGAGAAAGTTCAGCGAGACCGCCGGACCGTATTGAGTCTGGTATCCGGACGGACGCGAGAGCGTCGCGGGTGATTTCGTTCTCGACGCATTCGCGGACGCGTCGATCGTGGGGAAATATCTCCCCCTCGACGAACCAAGCACGTCAGCGGCGGCGCGGGCCTGGAACCACGAGGCGCGAGTGGTGGGATTGTTCTGCAGCGCGAGATCGACGACGTCCACCAGCGTCAGCTGCCGGATGCGGGCGACGAGATCTGGAGTGATCGGCAGGGCGGGTGCGGCACTGACAAGCGGCTCCGCCTTTCGCGCGCCCGCCGGCGCCGACCAGGGGACGTTAGCCGACGCGGGAGTGGCTGGCGCGCCATCGACCCTCGGCGCCGTCACGCATCCCGCACCCGACAAGAGAAGCAGACCGGCAGCGGCCAGTAAATACCGAGAGTGAAAACACATTGTCTGTAAAATTATCCCCAATACGGCCGGGGGCGACATTCTGTTGGGCTCCGAATGCAAAACGGCCCCGGATCGTATGACCCGGAGCCGCGCAGCCGAGGCCGCCGCTCAGCGATTGAAAACCGAGAGACCGAACAGAACTCCGAGGCTGTTGGCGGCCGACCCGCCAGCCGGCGCGGTCATATGCGAGTAGTTGACCTCCAGCCGCGACGCGAAGCGATTCGAGAACGGCACATTGAGACCCATCCCCGCCCCGAGAAATGTCTGCGTGTCGCTCGACCCGCCACCACTCGTGCCGACAAGCCCGACAAATGGCCGCGCATACAATCCTCTTCCGATCGGATTGTTCTCAGCGTGCAACAGCAATCCGACCTCCGCCCTGTACTGCGACAACGTTCCGAGATCGTCGTGAATGGACTGGAATCCGACGCGCGGTTCGATCGAAACGCGATCCGTCATAAAGAACCCGATGCGAATCGCGGGCTGCGGGACGGATACCACCGTCGCCCTCGGCGTATCGAATCCGATGGAGATTCCGGCGTCGATGCCCAGCTCGGCGGGAAGCTGACGCTGCTGCGCGGCGGCGCTCGTCACGATGACGGCAGACAACGCGCAACCGGCAAGAATGCGTTTGATCATTTGGTTTGCAGTTGAAAGTGTTGTGAGGTCGGTGCTCCGAATGCACAAACGACTTGAGGTGGACGCCTCAAGCCGTGCAACGAAACAGTACCCGGGACGAGAATCGAACTCGTAAGGACCGAAGCCCGCGGGATTTTGAGTCCCGTGCGTCTACCAATTCCGCCACCCGGGCAGACGCACAGAAAATTAGCGGAGGGGAGGTTTCCCCGCTCGTGCGCCCGCCGCACCGGGAGCGTTTCGTCGCAGCTGCTCTACGCGCCGCTTTATCTGCGCCTGCAGTCCCATGTACTTGGCGCGCTGAACCGGGGTCAGAAATCCTGAGAGATCCTTCTGCTCCGATTCCAGCAGTGTCAACCGCTGCCTCTGCAGGCGAAGAAGTTCATCGAGCAAACCGCTGACGGCAGACTCATCCGCGTTCGCGGCAGTCAGCTGCGCGCGAAGCTTCTGCCGCGTGTCCCGCTCCTGAGCCGCGACCGCTCCGAGCTGCGGCGCAAAGCGCGCGTTAACTGCCTCGAGCTTGGTCATCTGGGTGTCGTCGAGCTGCAGCCGCTTGCGCGTGATCTCCGCTACGCGCGCTCGAAGCTGCTGCTCGAGGAGCGGCCGGTTCTGCGGCGCGGGCGTCGCAACCTGGGCGAAGCTCTGCGCGGAGCAAAGCAGCGAAGCAGAAAACGCAACCGCTACGATCCTCGCTTTCATATTCCCCCCTCATTGCCTGCGCTGGGAGCAACCCCAAGAATCTCCGGATCAGCGGACGGCAGACCATCGAGTCCGTCGAGCTCGCGCGAGAGCTGGGCTACGCTCTTGTCGGAGAGTCCCTCGAGTCCCACAGCCACCTGCAGCTCGCGCGTTGGATTGACGATCGGCGCACCACTCACCGGCGCCGCGACCGGTTGGGCCGGCGGCGTGACTTTCACCATTGCAAGCGGCTCGGAAACAGTATCAACCGGAGCGATCGTGCATTCCCGGCACGCCACCTGTTCGGGCGGTCTGGGCGAAGTGATACCTCCGCGCGAGATCAGTGTCACCGCACCAACTAGAACGACGGCGACCGCAGCCAGCATCTGCCAGACGCGTGTGCGAGGACGAGGTTTAGCTGCCGGAACTCCGCCGTACGGGAGAATCACGGACGACACCTTTACCGCATCGATCATCGGTGCGAATGACGGCGCGTCTGTCACCATTCGGATCAAACGCATTTCAGACGCGCACTCCGCGCATCCGTGCAAATGCGATTCGATCCTCGCGCGCTGCGCGGTGTCCACGTTTCCGTGGAGGTAATCGGGCAAAACGTCCCGAATCTGTTCGTGAGTGAGCTCAGTCATCTTTCAGATACCTCTTTATTGTCTCGACCGCGTTGTGGTAGTGAACTCGCGCCGAACCTTCGGTGCTGCCTACCACTTCAGCGATTTCCTTGTACGCCATCCCCTGCTGCGCACGCAGCAGAAATACTTCCCGTTGCGTCGGCGACAACTTCTCCAGCGCCACCCTCACCCGCTCCGCCGCTTCGGTGGCGATGATCGCGTCGAGCGCTCCGTACTCCGTCACGGCGTCGCCCTCCTTGATCTCCGTCGTGTCGCGCCTTCGTTTCTCGGTACGCCTGCGGTCGAGCATCAACCGCCGCGCGATCGTGAACAGCCAGGTGCGAAAAGAGCTCTCGCCACGAAACGAATCGATCGCCCCGAATGCGCGGACAAACGTGTCCTGGACGATCTCCTCCACATCCCCACGATCCCCGGTGCTGGCGGCGAATCTCGAAAGCGCGTCCGCGTGCCTCGCGACGAGGCGCGTCGCTGCCCTGCCGTCGCCGGCCTTCCAGCGCCCGATCAGCTCCAGGTCGGTCTCTTGTCCCTGCGGTTGATCAGTTCCGGGAGTCATCTCACCTCGTACTATAGACGGGATTTCCGCGCCGTTGTTAACACCCCGGCGGATTTTGGCGATAATCCCTGTATGGAAGGCCGTCGCCCACTCTCAATCGCCCATCGCGGGGCACACCGCTCGTACCCCGAGAATTCTATTCCCGCAATTCTCCGCGCACTCGAGCTCGGTGCGCAAGGAGTTGAGATAGACGTCCACGCCACCGCCGACGGCTCACTCGTCGTACATCATGATCCGGACCTCCTCGGCGGCCGCCTGATCCGCGAGATGACCGCCGCGCAAATGAGGAACACGGAGCTGCTTCCCGGAGTGGCGGTTCCCTTTCTAGACGAAGTGCTCGAAACGGTGGCGGGACGCGCGGTGCTCTTCATCGAGACAAAAGTGGAGGGAGTTGAATTCGCGATCCTCCGCGCCGTTCGCTCGAGCAGCGCCGATTCAGCCGTTCATTCCTTTCACCACGAGACTATTCTCAACCTAAAGGCGACGATGCCAGCGCTCCGCACCGGAGTGCTCACCAGCGGCAGCGCGCATACTGCCCTCTTGGCGCTGCAGCGGACGGGCGCCGATGACCTTTGGCACGAAGCGCCCGACATCAACGCGCAAATCGTTTCCGACGCCCATCGTCTCGGTAAACAGGTCATCGCCTGGACTGCAAACGAAATGGCGGAATGCCGGCGTCTAATCCACTTGGGCGTAGACGGCATTTGTACCGACGACCTGGAAATGCTGTCTGCAGTCGCCCGGTAATCGCGCTACTTTATCCTCTCGCACAACGTGACCTCCGGAGGATCACCTTTCTCATGCGTTCTCTAAAACCACTGTTGCTCCTCGCGGCTTTGGCCTGCGCGGGAACGACACCGACCACGACGCCGACGCCCTCGTCGTCAGTCAGCAAGGATTCGACGCCCATTACGCCGGGCAGAGGCGGAACTTCGGTCCCCAATGCGGACCCGTTCCCAAGCACCTACGTCCCCTTCGCGGCGCAGACTACCGTAATCCGCAACGTCACCATCATGACCGCGGCCGGTCCGACGATCCGGAACGGCGCCGTACTTCTTCAGAATGGAAAAATCGCTGCCGTCGGACAGACGGTGGATGCACCGAGCGACGCAATCGTAATTGACGGCACCGGCAAGTACATCACGCCGGGAATCGTGGATGTTCATTCGCACCTCGGCGTTTACTCCGCCCCCGGCGGAGACGCGCTGAGCGACGGAAACGAAGCGACAAACCCGGCCACTCCATACGTCTGGGCCGAACACTCGGTGTGGCCCCAGGACCCGCAGTTCCCGCGCAACCTCGCCGGCGGCGTCACAACTCTGCAGGTGCTTCCGGGCTCGGCAAATCTGATCGGCGGACGCAGCGTGGTTCTCAAAGTCGTTCCCGCGCGCACTGTCCAGGGAATGAAATTCCCGGGCGCGAAATACGGATTGAAGATGGCATGCGGAGAAAACCCGAAGCGCGTGTATCGCACCCGCGGGCCCTCGACGAGAATGGGCAACGTCGCCGGATATCGCACGGCGTGGATTGCGGCCGAGGCCTACCGCCGCCGCTGGGACAAGTGGAACGCCGACCATAAGGGTGATCCGCCGCCCCGCGACCTCGGCAATGAAACACTCGCCGAAGTGCTGCGCGGAAACATTCTCGTGCATAACCACTGCTACCGCGCGGACGAGATGGCGCAGATGATCGACATCTCGCACGAGTTCGGTTACAAGATTCGCTCCTTCCACCACGGCGTCGAAGCGTACAAGCTCGCCGACGTGCTGGCGAAAGAAGGTATCGGCGCCACCGTTTGGGCCGATTGGGGCGGTTTCAAGATGGAGGCGATGGACGCAGTGAAGGCGAATCTCGCGATGGTGGACAAGGCGCCCGGCTCGCACGCCATGATTCACTCCGACGATCCATCCGGATCGCAGCGCCTGAACCAGGAAGTATCGAAGGCAATGGTCGCTGGAATCGCCGCCGGAATTCCGGTGACCGAAGACCAGGCGGTGAAATGGATGACGATCAACCCCGCGTGGGCGCTCGGACTCGATGACAAGATCGGCTCCATCGAGAAGGGCAAGAACGCGGACATCGTTCTCTGGTCGGCGGATCCGTTCAGTGTCTACGCCCGCACTGAAAAGGTGTGGATTGACGGAGCACTGATGTACAACCGCAGCGACCCGAGCGAACAATGGCGCACGGATTTCGAGCTCGGGTTCGTACCGACGAGGAGCCGCTAACAATGACTATCAATAGAAAACTCAGAACGGCTGTGCTCGCCGCATTGGCGCTAGCCTTCGTTTCACTAGTCACGGCCGCGTCCGCGCAAACCGTCGCGATTACCGGCGGGAAAGTCTTCCCCGTCAGCGGGCCGCCGATCGAGAACGGAACCGTAATCATCACCAACGGGCGCATCACCGCCGTCGGCGCTAACGTCGCCATCCCCTCCGACGCGCAGCGGATCGACGCGACCGGAAAGTGGGTTACGCCGGGACTCATTAATTCCGCGACGCAGCTGGGAGTCGTCGAAATCGGCCAGGTCACCGACACGCGCGACTCCCGCGCCGACGGCAAGGACAACATTGCCGCGGCGTTCCGCGTCTGGGACGGACTCAACCCCAGCTCGGTGATGCTCGCTCCGGCGCGCAAGGAAGGCGTGACCACGTTCGTCGTGCTGCCCAGCGGAGGACTCGTATCCGGGCAGGCGGCGATTGTGGATCT
>JALYYD010000223.1 GCA_030946775.1 Gemmatimonadota bacterium | reverse complement strand
CGTCGCCTACGGGGTTTGACTTGTCGTGACTCGCGCTCGTGAAGTCTCCGGGTAGTTGACTGTAAAGCTCCGAGCTGCCAAGCTGAGCACTGGGCACGTGTTCAGTTGCAGTTGCAGTTGCCGTTGCAGTTGCAGTTGCAGTTGCAGTTGCAGTTGCCGTCCTACCGCAGCCTCCTCGTGACCACCCTATCGAACGCCGAAGCGAACGCCTGCTTATCCTTCGCCGAGTACGCCGCCGGCCCGCCAGTATCTACGCCGACCGATCGCAGGTTCTCCATAAAATCCCGCACGCTCAGCCGCTCGCCGATCGTATTCTCCGTGTGCTCGATCCCTCGCGGGTCGATGACGACCACTTTCTTTTCAACCAGGATCGCAGCGAGCGGGATGTCGTGAGTGATCGTGACGTCACCCTCGACGGAATTATCGGCGATGTACTTGTCCGCGACATCCGGGCCCCCTTCGACGCGCACCGATGAAACCGTCGGGTGCCCGGGCGGGATCTGCACCCGCTGATTCGCGACGAGGATCGTCGTCAGCGACAGCCGGTGCGCGGCGCGGAGGACGATCTCGCGCACCGGGCCGGGGACCGAGTCGGCGTCGATCCAGATAGTCGGAGGATTGTTCGCTGGCATTTCTGAGGAATTAACTACAACATAAGACGACCGGCAGGCGGCGGTGAGCCGAGCCGGCCGGCGGCTGCGGGCTTTTCCATTCACATTCGAGGAATACGATGCGCGTTGCACTGACAGCTCTGACTCTCGCGATACTCGCTGGTTCGACCCCCGCCGCCGCGCAATTCGGCGACCCCGCACCATTGCTCGCGGCGCAGAAGACCGCGATGGCGCGCATCGCGCGGATGGACGGAATCTGGTCCGGTCCGGCGTGGACGATGCTTCCCAATGGCAAGCACGATGTCACGCAAACGGAGCGCATCGGTCCCTTTCTCGATGGTACTGTAAAAGTCACCGAAGGTCACAGCTTCAACGCCGACGGCACGTCGGGCTTCAACGCGCTCGGAGTCATTTCGTACGACGTGGCGGCGAAGGCGTACAACCTTCATTCGTACGCGCTCGGCCGCGCGGGCGATTTCGAGCTCAAGGTCAGCGACACCGGCTACGTCTGGGAGATTCCCGCCGGCCCGACGATGCGAATCGTCTATACGGCGACGATCACCGACAGCACCTGGTTCGAAGTCGGCGACAGAATCGTCACCGGCCAGCCGCCGATCAGATTCTTCGAAATGAATCTCAAACGCGTCGGGCCAACGGATTGGCCGCGAGCGGGGCAGGTGGCCGCCCCGGGCATGGCGCGAGTTCTTCACTAAACCATCGCCGCTCCGAGCTGATCCGCGCTTTGCGGCGATTGTCAAACGTGTCGCTGCCGATACCCTACCCTAACGCCGGCCATCCTTTGCCATTCCCTCCGTCCGCCCGCTTTCAGATTTTGTGCGCCGCCGCGCTCATCGTCTTCGCTTGCTCTCCTCCGGTACGCATCGAGTCGTCACCCAACGCCGTCGCGCCGAACGCGGTGCCGCTGATACTGGGTGCCAACGACGGCGAGACCCGAGTGCGCCGATTCGCGGGCGCCTCCACGGAATTCACCATCAAAGTGGACGAGCAGAACGGCGGATCGCGCGACTTTCTAATGCTCACCGAAGAAATGCAGCCGGGGGCCTCGATTCCGCCCCATCGTCATCTTCTGTCGGATGAAATATTGTTCATCCATTCCGGCAGCGGCACAGTTCAGGTCGGCGACAAAACCGGAACCGTCAGCGCAGGGGCGACGGTATACATCCCCGCCAACACACGCATCACTCTTCGTAATACCGGCAGCGTCCCGCTCGCCGTCGTAGCGCTTTTCGCGCGTCAGGGTTTCGAGGATTATTTGCGCGAGACATCGGCGTTAAAAGGTGAGGCGTTCGTGCCTCTGACTCCCGCCGAGCTGGCTGTGATGAAGCGGCACGCCGAGCATCACACCGTGTACGAACAGAAGTAGGAAGTCGCGGCGGCGTTTCTACCGAGGCGGAACGATCATCGCCTGCATCATACCGTGCTTGATCTGCGGGACGCAAAACAATGTGTATTCCCCGGCGGGAAAATCAATCGTGGTGAGCACCGTGACACCGGGTGCCATCACGGTCATCGTCGCGAACTCTTCGTCTACAGCGGGCTCGCCGCGCTTCCACGCGAGCGACTGCGCGGCGGTGTGCCCGGGGAGGACGCGCAAGAACTTCAGCTCGTGAAATTCCTTGCCGGCATTGGTGACTTTGACGACGTGGCGTCCGGCGGTGACCG
>JALYYD010000245.1 GCA_030946775.1 Gemmatimonadota bacterium | reverse complement strand
ATTCCTTTTCGCGCCTTCGTTGTTCGCTCCCTTTCGGAGCGCCTCGCGCGCGTTGGCAAACAGCGGAACACGGGCAACGTCGATGCGGATCGTGACATCGCTGGCTCGCGCGATGTGCGACGCGTGGCCGAGCAGGCTGAAGCCGGTGATGTCTGTGGCGCACTTCGAGCCGACGGCGAGCGCGGCTCCGCTCGCAGTGCCATTCAAGGTCTTCATCGCCTCGAGCGCATCGAGCATCTCGTCGCGGCCGATGAGCTGACGCTTTGCGGCAGTCGTAAGAATCCCAGTGCCGATCGGCTTGGTGAGAATGAGCCGGTCTCCCGGCTTCGCGCCTGCATTGGTGAGAAGAAAAGAAGGGTGTGCCTGTCCGGTCACCGAGAGTCCATACTTGAGCTCGCCGATCACAGTGTGCCCGCCGACGATGAATGCCGCGGCCTCGTGAACCTTGTCCTGTCCGCCGCGCAGAATCTCGGTCAGTACATCCAGCGGGAGATCGCCGGTAGGAAAGGAGACGATGTTCATCGCGGTGAGGGGCTGCCCTCCCATCGCGTACACGTCGGAGAGCGCGTTCGCCGCCGCGATTTGACCGTACTCGTATGGATCATCCACGATCGGCGCGAAGAAATCCACCGTCTGAACGAGTGCGACGTCATCTGAAAGGCGAAAGACTCCGGCGTCGTCGAAAGTCTCCCGCCCGACGACGAGGCGCGGATCCGTCCGCAGCGGAAGTGCTCCCAGCGCCGCCGACAGATCGCCGGCACCCATCTTGGACGCGCAGCCGGCGCAGCTCGCGAATGCGGTGAGCCGGATCGGCTCGAAGGGAGCAATTGTCGTGGCGGTCAAGCTGACTCCGTCGGTCCCGCTACTTCACCACTGCGATCGCGTCGATCTCGACCAGCGCACCGCGCGGCAATCCGGACACTTGCACAGTCGAGCGCGCGGGACGTGCATCGCCGAGCCGTTTGCCGTAGAGCTCGTTGACAATCGGAAAGTGGGACATGTCGTGAAGGTAAACCGTGGTCTTCACGACATCCGCCCACGTCGCGCCGGAAGCGGAGAGGACCGCTTCGAGATTCGACATCACGCGCTCCGTCTGCTCGTTGACATCACCGGCGACGAGCTGCCCCGTCGCGGGATCGAGAGCAATCTGCCCCGCCGTGAACAACATTCCGTTGGCGATGATCGCCTGCGAGTACGGTCCGATGGCCGCCGGGGCCTTGTCAGTGCTGACGTGCTTCACGCTTGAGTCGCTCCGGATTTTGGTTAGAGCGAAAATCTAACGCGCGGCGGCTTCCTCTGAGGGGAGCGAAAAGAAAGTGCGGGTGTTGGCGGCAGTGCGCGGTCCGAGATCGGCAACGGGTACTCCGCGTGCCGCGGCCAATTTCTCGAGCGTGTGTGCCACCCAAGCCGGTTCATTTTTCTTCCCCCGATTGGGGACCGGAGCCAGATATGGCGAATCGGATTCGACGAGGAGACGATCCCCGGGGACGAGCCTGAGGAGCGCGTCATCGGCCCACTTCTTAAAGGTTACGATACCGCTGAATGAGACGTACCATCCCGCGGCGAGGGCCGCGTCGGCGAGCGCGTGTGACCCCGTGTAGCAATGGAGCACTCCCCGCACCCCGGATGACGCCGCCTGCGCGATCATCGCCCTGGTGTCATCCTCGGTGTCGCGCGTGTGCACTACGAGCGGCTTCCCCACCTTAGCCGCCAGCCCGATTTGCGCCTCAAAGGCGGCGCGCTGTTTTTGGCGCGGCGAGTTCTCATAGTGGTAATCGAGCCCGCATTCCCCAATGGCGACGGCGCCTGAGGCGACGCGCTCTTCGATCGAGGGGACGTCGTGAGCCGCGTCAAAAGACTCGGCATCGTGTGGATGGACGCCGGCCGTGAAAAAAACAAATCCAGGGTGGGACCTTGAGATTTGCTCCGCAGCGGCGGCCGCTTGAAGCGACTCGCCGATGCAGACGATTCCCAACGCGCCCGCTGAGCGGGCGCGTCCGACTACCGCGTCGCGGTCGCCGTCGAAGGCCGCGTCCGCGAGGTGGGCGTGGCTGTCGATGAAGACGACCGGCCCTCCGGCCTGCGCGGCCACTTCCGCTCGATCCATAGGAGGATTGGCGCAGCGACGTAAATCGAGCTGAACGTACCGGTCAGAATACCGAACGCCATCACCCACGCGAACGGACGGATCACTTCACCGGCGAAGAAGAGCAGCGCCAGCGTTGCGGCGAAAGCAGTCGCGTGCGTCAGAATCGAGCGTGGCAGCGTCTCGTTGATGGAGCGGTTGAGAACCTCCCGGTCCACGTGCTTGTTCTTGCCGCCCTTCTTCAGATTCTCGCGCACGCGGTCGAAGATGATGATCGTGTCGTTCAGCGAGTATCCGATGACGGTCAGGAGTCCGGCCACGAGCGTGAGCGAGATCTCCAGGTTCATCAGCTTCACGAACGCGATCGTGGTCAGAACGTCGTGAGCGGTGGCGAGAATTGCGGCCGCACCGAACCGCCACTCGAAGCGGATGGCGAGATAGATCAGGGTGACGAGAAACGAGAGAAGGAGAGCGACAATCGCCCCCCGCCGCAGCTCGTCGCCGACGCGCGGGCCGACCGCCTCGGTGCGAACGACTTTAACGTCCGCGTCTCCAAACTTCTTCTTCAGAACGGATTCGATCTGCGTCGAGATCGTCTCCGCGCCCTTCGACTGGGCGGCGACGTGAGCCGCATCCTGTGCCCTGACGGTGAACTCGCGGTTCGTGCCGAACTGCTGGATCTCGGTGCCCTTGATGCCGGCGTCGTCGAGCGTGTTACGAATTGCGCTCACGTCCGGCGGCGTCACGAACTGCAGCTGCATCAGCGTGCCGCCGGTGAACTCAATGCTCTCGTTCGGCAGCTTGTGGAAGATGGATGCGATGCCGAGGAAGATGAACGCGATCGTCAGGCCGGCCGCCCAGCGCCACCAGCGGATGAAGTCGTACTTGGTATCGTGGAGTAGTCTCAGCATCAAATGCTCAGTGTCTGGGCATCGCGACTGCGACTGAGCCAGATCATGTAGAAGGTTCGGACGACGAAGATGGAGGTGATCATCGACGCTGCGATACCGGCTAGAAGAGTCACGGCGAAGCCGCGCACCGGGCCGGTGCCGTACTGATAAAGAATGGCGGCCGTTAGCGCCGTCGAGACGTTGGAATCGATGATGGCGCTCATCGCGTGACGGAAGCCTTCGTCGATCGAAGTCCGCACCGTCTTGCCGCGATCGAGCTCCTCGCGAATGCGTTCGAAGATCAGCACGTTGGCGTCAACCGCGATTCCTATCGAGAGCACGAATCCGGCGAGTCCCGGGAGGGTCAGCACTGCGCTGAAGCCGGCCAGCGCCGCAAGCGTGTAGAGCATGTAGAGGCAAAGCCCCAACACCGCCAGCACGCCCGAGAATCTGTAGTAGCCGACCATGATGATCACGACCAGCAGCACGGCTATGACTCCGGCCGTTATTCCCTTGTGCACCGAATCCTGGCCGAGGCTGGCTCCGATGTTCCGGACCTCAGCGACCTTGAGCGGAACAGGGAGCGAGCCGGCACGAAGCACGAGCGCGAGATCCTGCGCCGCCTGGAGATCCTTGCCACCCATCGTAATCTGCCCGCGCGCGCCAATCGCGCCCTGAATGACAGGGGGACGGCCGACCACGTGCTGGTCGAGCACGATGGCCATGAAA
>JALYYD010000243.1 GCA_030946775.1 Gemmatimonadota bacterium | reverse complement strand
GGGCGCGGCTACAGAATGACGAAGCGCGCATTCCATCACGACGGCCACGTCATATGGGGGCTGACGGAGCGCATCATTACCCAGCTGCTCGCGCTGTTAACGCATTAGCGGCGCCAAATGCGGGGTTGAAAAAAAGTTAGTCTCGCCTAACTTATTTGTCGGAGCCGACCGGCCCGATAAATAAATGAACATTCAAATCCCCGAAGTAACCGACCCAGCGATGACGACAACCGGCGAGTCCGGGTGGCGTCGCGCGCGCGTCACGCCATCGCTGGTGGAGGTGTACCGCACGGTGCCGGTGTCGAAGGGGAGCTGGTGGAGAAAGATTCTCGCCTTCGCCGGCCCGGGGTACCTCGTCGCCGTGGGATATATGGATCCCGGCAACTGGGCGACCGATCTCGCCGGCGGATCCAAATTCGGCTACACGCTGCTCTCCGTCATTCTTGCGTCGAACATAATGGCGGTGCTGCTGCAGGGACTTTCATCCAAGCTCGGAATCGTCACCGGCCGCGACTTGGCGCAGGCGTGCCGCGATCACTATTCGCGGCCTGTCTCCTTCATGCTGTGGATCGCGTGCGAGATCGCCATCGCCGCGTGCGATCTGGCC
Organism: Gemmatimonadota bacterium; assembly: GCA_030946775.1. Lineage (GTDB taxonomy): Bacteria > Gemmatimonadota > Gemmatimonadetes > Gemmatimonadales > Gemmatimonadaceae > UBA4720. Next base: position 9,750 of record JALYYD010000243.1, on the reverse strand, counting down.
GAGGTGATCGGATCGGCGATCGCGCTCAACCTGCTGTTCGGGATTCCGATGGCAGTCGGCATCTGCGTGACCGCTCTCGACGTCTTCCTCGTTCTCTTTCTCCAGAACAAGGGATTCCGCCTTCTGGAAGCGCTCGTCATCGTGCTCGTCGCCACTGTCGGCGCGGCCTTTTTGTTCGAGATTCTCCTCTCACGGCCGAACTTCGCCGACGTGATGCACGGATTCATCCCGCAGCGGGAGGTCGTCGCCAACAGCGGGATGCTCTACATCGCCATCGGGATACTCGGCGCCACGGTGATGCCGCACAATCTCTATCTGCATTCATCCATCGTGCAGACGAGGCAGTACGAGGAGACGTTCGAGGGAAAACGAGAGGCGGTGAAATTCGCGTTCGTTGACTCGACCATCGCGCTCAGCTTCGCGCTGTTCATCAACGCGGCGATTCTCATCGTCGCGGCGGCGACCTTTCATACGAGCGGCAACACCGATGTCGCCGAGATACAGGACGCGTACAAGCTGCTGACTCCGCTGCTTGGGGCGGGCGCGAGCGCGATGTTCGCTTTCGCGCTGCTCGCGTCGGGGCAGAATTCGACGCTGACGGGAACACTCGCCGGGCAGATAGTGATGGAGGGATTTCTCGAGATCCGCATCCGGCCGTGGATGAGACGTTTGATTACCCGCGCCGTCGCGATCGTGCCGGCTGTGATCGTCGCCATCTGGTTCGGTGAGAGCGCCACGGCGAAGCTGCTCGTCTTCAGCCAGGTGATTCTCAGCATGCAGCTCTCGTTCGCAGTGTTTCCGCTCGTTCGCTTTACGTCGGACAAGCTGAAGATGGGCGAGTTCGTGAATCCGCTCTGGCTGAAGCTTCTCGCCTACGCGGTTGCAATAATCATCGCCGTGCTCAACATTTGGCTGCTCGTGCTGACGTTCCGTGGAGGACTGGGCTGATGTACAACCGAATACTCGTTCCTCTCGAGCACAGCCACTACGACGATGCGATCATCGCGCACGTGCGGAAGCTGGCAAAAATGTCGGGCTCGTCCATCGTTCTCATCCACGTCGCCGACGGATGGGCGGCGCGGAACATCAAGCAGCTCAACCTCCGCGAGTCGGAGGAGATGCAGAAGGACCGCGCCTACATCGAAGGAGTCGGCGCTTCCCTCGAGGCGGACGGTTTCTCCGTTGACGCGGTTCTCGCCGGCGGAGATCCGGGCGAAGAAATTGCCGCCGCCGCCGACCGCGAGCACTGCGATCTCATCGCGATGAGCACGCACGGGCACCGCGGCATCGCCGACGTATTGCGCGGCAGCGTCGCCAACGTAGTCCGTCATACCTCGATGGTGCCGGTTCTGCTCGTGCGCGGCCCCGACGCGGCGACGAAGAAGATCTGATGGCGAAGGCGCGCCGCGTGGATTCCGAGCCGATGAGCGCATCGGTCGAGGACTATCTGAAGACGATCTACACTCTCGCCGGCGCGAAAGGGGAGGCGGCGACGAATGAGATCGCCGAGCGACTGGATCTGGCGCCGGCGTCGGTGACCGGAATGGTGAGGCGGCTCGCGGACAGAGGATTCGTCGCCTACGAGCGCTACCGCGGAGTGAAGCTCACCGCGGCGGGACGCTCGGCGGCGCTGCGGACAGTTCGGCGGCACCGCGTGATCGAGACATATCTCTCGCGCGAGCTCGGCTACGATTTCGATTCCGTGCACGAGGAGGCGGAGCGGCTCGAGCACGCGGCGTCGGACGAGCTGGTGAACCGGATGGCGGCTGCAATCGGAGAGCCGCAGGTGGATCCGCACGGATCGCCGATCCCGACGCAGAGCCAGATACGCCGTCAGAAATGACGGCGCGCAGGTAATTCCTTAGCGCCTGCTCACCGGGAGCGAGAGACGCGCCTCGGCGTGTCCGTCTTCTCCCTTGTCGTTGCCGCGGTCGTCAATCGCGCCGGGTACCTTGTTCTGCTGAGACCGATTCCTGTTCACGACGACGTCTGCGAGGTTGTCGTCGGGGGCGTTTTCGCGAATCGTCGCTTCGCGCGCGGTGACGGAGAAATCGTGCGTGTATGCTTCGCGCGCGAATTCGCGGACGTGACCCCACTCTCCAAAGCGCGACGAGACCGGTTCAGTCCATCCGGCGCGGAGCTCCGGCTCGATCGAATGAAAATCGCGGCCTGCGTACTGCGGATTTTGTTTTGCGAGGTGGCCGAGCTGGTAAGCGGGGCGAACTTCGCCGTAGGCGCGGTCGGCGAGCTGGCGCGGGGAGTTTTCGTAGCGGTCGCGATAGAGGAGATCGTCTTCCTCGGCGTAGGCCGTCGCCGCATCGGCTGCGGCGCGGGTTCCCCACCATCCACCGATGGTACCGGCGATTGAGTTAGTGATCGTATCGATCGGCGCTTCGGCCGAGCCCGTGACTTCGATGTCGTCAGCTCCCATCGCCTTCCCCCATTCATCGGATGTTTCAGATGAGAAAGGGGGCAATTTCAGGGCCGCAGTTTACATCGCCTGAACGATTGCGTTGAAGCGCGGCACCATCCTAAGCGAGTCGAAATCACTGTCGTGTTCGATCCACTCCTTGTGGCCAAAGCCATTGTCCACGGCGCGTTGGAGACAGGCGAGGGCGTCGTCGCTCATTCCAAGCAAGGCGTAGGTGCACGCGACATTGTACAGGAGCATGGAATCTTCTGCATCAATGTCCAGTGACCTCTTTGCAAGAGCCTTCGCGTTATCGGTATCTCCGATCGTTGCGTACATCCCCGCCCCGAGCGCGGTCGCTCTGGTATCGCCGGGATCGAGCGCCAGTCTTTCCTCAACGAGCTTCACCGCGCGGCGGCGGGACGCTTCGCTTTCAGCGGGCAATCCGAGCACGGCGTAAGTAGAGCTTAGGAAGTTCGGGGCCTGAAAATCTTCCGGCCGCAATAGGCATGCGCGCTCGAACATTTTTGCGGCCTCTTCATTACGTCCTTCGGCCTTTAGCGCGCGTGCGAAGAAATAGGCGGCTTCGAAGAGCTTCGGATCGAGACGCATTGCTGCCTCGAACTCCTGCTCGGCGGGGCCGAACTGCTTGGTGAGCGAAAGCGCGATCCCTCGCGAAAGATGCGCTTCCGCTAATCCCGGCTCGAGCTCCAGCGCTTTCTTGCTGGCGGCTTCCGCTTGGCGAAGGTTGGATTCCCGCGCGTCCCAATAGGTGTACAGGAACGAGCAGCAGTCGGCGACGCCGGCGTACGCGATTGCATAATCGGGGTCGATCTCGATGGCGCGGTTGAACATCTGCCGCGCGTGCTCCATCGCCTTTCTGCGCCATTGATGGAAATACTGCCGGCCGCGAAGGTAGAAATCGTAGGCCTCGACGTTGACGGTGCGCGGTTTTTCGATCGCCTTCTTTTCGTCCTCGCTGAGGATGACGCGCAGCGCTTTCACGATCGCCTGGGAGATATCGTCCTGGATGGCGAAGACGTCCTCCATCTCGCGGTCGTAGCGCTCTGACCACAGATGATACCCGTCGGCGACGTTCACGAGCTGCGCGGTGATGCGGAGGCGGTTGCCCATTTTCCGGACGCTGCCCTCGAGCACCGTCGAGACTTTCAGCTTTCTGCCGATCTCACCGATGTCTTCGTTCTTTCCCTTGAAGGCGAATGACGAAGTGCGTGACGCGACCCGAAGTGACTGGATCTTGGTGAGAGCGTTGATGATCTCTTCCGCCATCCCGTCGGTGAAGTATTCGTTCTCCACGTCGGCGCTCATATTCGCGAATGGCAGCACTGCGACCGACTTCGCCGTGGACACGACCTGGTTCGGGAGCGTCTGCGTGTCGGAGGGAGTCTTGAGACTTGTGTTGAGGAGCGCCTGCGAGAATATCGCGGTGGTGGCGAAGCGCTTCGCGGAATCGGCAGACATCGCTTTTTCCAGCGCCCGCTCGACGTTTTCGGGGACCGTACCGCGGAGAGTGCGAATTAGCTTCGGCGTTTCGCTGAATCTCTTCGCCATAACAGCCTGGGCCGTGGCGCCGGTGAACGGGCGCTCGCCGGATAGCATCTCGTACACGACGCAGGCGAGACTATACTGATCCGACCTCGCATCGAGCTCTTCTCCCGCGGCCTGCTCCGGGCTGACATAGGCAGGCGTGCCGACCATCATTCCTGTCTGCGTAAGCGTCTGACTCCCCGCCGCGCTTACAGCTTTCGCGATCCCGAAATCCATCACCATCGCCTCGCCCTCGTACAGCATCACGTTCTCGGGCTTGATGTCGCGGTGAATGATGTTTTGCCGGTGGGCGTAGTCGAGCGCCGACGCGATCGAGCGGGCGTGGCGTATCGCTTCGTCGATCGGAAGGAGCTGCTGCCTGTCGAGGCGCTCGCGGAGCGATTCACCCTCGACGTAGGGCATCACGTAGTAAAGAAAGCTGTCAGCGACATCCGAATCGAAAAGCGGAAGGATGTGCGGATGGTTCAATCGCGCGACCATTTTGATCTCGCGCAGAAACCTCTCCGAGCCGAGCGAGGCCGCCAACTCCTGGTGGAGAACCTTGAGCGCGACGACGCGATCGTGCTTCTTGTCCTGCGCGAGGTAGACGGTCGCCATCCCGCCTTTGCCGAGCTCCCTGTCTATACTATATGAGTCGGTGAGCGCGTCGCGCAGCCGCTCGAATTGGGGGTTCACGCTTGGGATTCCGGGGACGATTTCAAGGTAAGCGAAAGAGTCTGTGAAGTTCGCCACCGTTACCTGACGGGTCAAGCGGCTGCATCTCCGGGTAATCTTGACACGGGGCTCGCACAATGGCCGATTGTCTCCAGTGAGCGCTGAAATCCGGTTCGGGACGCAGGGGTGGAACTACGACGCCTGGGAGGGACCATTCTACCCCGAGCGGACGCGCGCATCCGATTATCTCACTGTGTACGCCCGCGCCTTCGACACGGTGGAGGTGGATTCCACCTTCTACGCGACACCGGCGGAGTCCACGGTGAAGAGCTGGGTTGAGCGGACGCCCCCCGGATTTCTGTTTGCGCTCAAGATGCCGCAGGAGGTTACGCACGAGCATCGCCTTCGCGCCGCCACCGGCGCCGAGGAGGAGTTCTACGCCCGCGCTCGCCAGCTCTGCGACAAGCTCGGGCCGATTCTGGTTCAGCTCGGCCCTGACTTCGATCCTTCGGAGCTGCCGGCACTGGTGGACTTCACCGCGCGCGTCCCGACCGATCTCAAGGTTGCGATCGAGTTCCGTCACCGGGGGTGGATCACCGAGGGAGTGATCGCGCTTCTTCGCGACCGGAACATCGGCATCGCGCTGGTGGATGGGCGGTGGCTGGCGCGGAAGACGATGCGCGCGCTCGCGCTGGAGCCGACATCGAATTTTGCTTACATCAGGTGGATGGGACCTAACCGCGATCTCATCGATTACTCGCGAGTCCAGGCCGACCGTACATACGAGATCGATCTGTGGACGGAAACGATCAACGAGATGTCGTCAAAGGTCGCACACATCTACGGATATGTGGCGAACACTTTTTCAGGGCACAGCCCGGCGACCGCGCGCGAGTTCCAACTTCGCGTCGGGCAGACACCGGTGGATCCCGAGCTGCTGGGCGAGCAGATGAGCCTGTTCTGACAAAGAGCAACTCGCAACCGACGGCTGGACGCTCGTCGTAGTTATGGAAACTCGTCGTTGGATCAGAGCTGGTTTCGCAATCACGGCCTGCGCGCTCGCGATCGTATTCAGCGCCCTCGGCTTTTGGCAGCTGAGGAGGCTCTCTGAGCGGCGTGCGCAGAACGTCGTTCTGTCATCGCGACGGTTCGGTGCGCCGGTCGAGCTCTCAGCGATCTCGACCGACACCGCCGCCGCTCGATTTCGCCGCGTGCGTGTGAGCGGACGGTACGATTACGGAAATCAATTCGCGCTGACGCTGCGCACCAGGAACGGCTCGCCCGGCGTGGACATCATCACTCCAGTGTCGCGCGCCGGAACTGACACGCTCGTGCTGGTGAATCGCGGCTGGATCTACGCGCCCGACGGAATGACGGCCGACATCGCTAAGTGGCCGGAGGGTGACAGTGTCAACGCGATCGGGTTTGTGGAGACATTTCCCGCGCCGTCGGTTTATGGAGCGAAGAGCCCGGGCCGCGCCCGCGCATACCGCTGGCTCGAGCGCTCGACGATCGAGACAGATCTTCACCATCCGGTGGCGCCATACTATGTGATGCTGGCGCCGGATTCCGAGACAGGATATGCGAGCAAACCCGCTAACCTTCACGTAAGGGAAACACCGCCGCGCGTCGAGCCGAGAGGACTCGACGAAGGACCGCACAAAAGCTATGCGATCCAATGGTTTTCATTCGCGGCGACCTCTATCTTAGGGCTCTTCCTTTTTCTCAGGCGGTCATGACCGAAAGTAATGCGCATCTCGCGAGCGAAGCAGAAGCACGCGAGGTCGCCGAAGCCGCTCGCGAAACCGAGTGGCAGCATCCGAGCTTCGTTCGCGAGCTCTTCCTTGGCCGCTTTCGGCTCGATCTCATACATCCGCACCCGGCCAACGACCTGGAGGAGGAAGCGCGCGCCAAGCCGTTGATGGACAAACTGCGTGAGCTGTTGACGCGTGTGGATTCCGAGGCTATCGACCGCACTGGCGAGATTCCCGAGGAGATAGTGCAGGAGCTTCGCGAGATGGGCGCCTTCGGGATCAAGATTCCGAAGGAATACGGCGGGCTCGGTCTCTCGCAGATGAGCTACATCCGCGCGATCGAGCTGGTGACGTCGCAGGACGGGTCAATCACCGCGCTTCTCTCCGCGCACCAATCCATCGGAGTTCCGCAGCCGCTGTCGCTCTTCGGCACCGAGGCGCAGAAGCGGGAATTCTTCCCCCGTCTCGCAAAAGGTGCCATCTCCGCGTTCGCTCTGACGGAGACCGACGCCGGCTCCGATCCCGCCGGGATGCGGACGACCGCTACCGTGACGGAAGACGGCAGCGCCTACGTGATCAATGGCGAAAAGCTGTGGTGCACGAATGGAACGCGCGCCGAGCTGTTCGTGGTGATGGCGAAGACGGGCCCGAAGGCGATCACGGCATTCATCGTTGACGCGAAGACGCCCGGCGTGGAAGTTGTGCACCGCCTCCGATTCATGGGACTCAAGGCACTCGAGAACGGAGTAATCCGCTTCACCAACGTGCGCGTCCCGAAGGAGAACATTCTCTGGGGCGAGGGCAAGGGGCTGAAACTCGCGCTCATCACCCTCAACACCGGACGCCTCACGATTCCGGCCGGATGCGCCGGCGCCGGTAAGGCAATGCTTTCCGTTGCCCGGAAGTGGTGCAATGAGAGAGTGCAGTGGGGACAGCCGATCGGGAAGCACGAGGCGATCGCGCAAAAGCTGGCACGGATGGCGTCGCACACATTCGCGATGGAATCCATCGCCGAGCTGTCGGCGGCGCTGTACGAGCGCGGCAACTACGACATACGGCTCGAGGCGGCGATTGCAAAGCTGTACAACACCGAGGCCGGTTGGCGGATCATCGACGACACGCTTCAGATCCGCGGCGGGCGCGGCTACGAAATGGCGGAGTCGCTGGCGCGCCGCGGCGAGAAGGCGATTCCGATCGAGCGCGCGATGCGCGACTTCAGAATCAATCTCATCTTCGAGGGAACGTCGGAGATAATGCGGCTGTTCATCGCGCGCGAAGCGGTGGATCATCACTTCCGTCTTGCCTTCGACATCGTGAATCCGAAAACTTCGCTCGGCGAAAAGCTGAAGGCGATGACGAAAGCGACGCCGTTCTACCTCAAATGGTACCCGACTTTATGGGTGAACGGCAGCAGACTGCGCCGCCACTCGGAGTTCGGAAAGCTCGCGCGGCACATCAGGTTCGTCGAACGGGAGACGCACCACCTCGGCCGCGCGCTCTTCCACGCTATGGTGAGGTTCGGGCCCAAGCTGGAGCGAAAGCAGATGGTGCTTTTCCGGGCGGTGGACATCGGGGCCGAGCTGTTCGCGATGTCGGCGTCGTGCGCGCGGGCGGCGATGCTGGCGAAGGGAGGTCGGAAAGAAGCGGTAACGCTCGCGGATGCGTTTTGCATCGAGGCGCGGCAGAGGGTGGACAAGCTGTTCGCCGAGCTGACGAACGACAACGACGGGCCGCTGTACAAGGTCGCGATGCAGGTGCTGAAGGGGGAGCACGAGTGGCTGGAGCAGGGGATTGTCGCGGATCGGGGGTAACTGCAACTGAACGCGTGCCCAGTGCTGAGAACAGTCAGCTGCAAGCTCGGCAGTCAACTACTCGGTGACTTTTCGGGTGGTCGCGATCTCTTCCATTCGGCGCGACAGGCCGAAGAGCATCTTTCGCACTTCAATCGTTTGGTCGCAGAGCGAGATGAAGTCAGAGGTTGACAGCACCCCGCAGTCGCGAGCCACTATCAAATGATACTCGAGCTCGGATGCGGAGCCGGTGGCGATCCGAAGGAAGCGAACGAATTCGCGGCGGCTTCTGTGCCCTGTTCCTTCAACTATGTTCGCGGGAATCGACATTGCGGCTCGCAGCATCTGACTGCGCAGTCCAATCGAATCCCGGCCGCGAGACCGCGTCGTCACCCGATGGACGTTCAGTGCTAGCGCGTGGCTTTTCCGCCAAACCTTGAGCTGCTTGAAGTCGCTCACGTCTGAATGGATGTGGTTCTTCGTCGATTACGCGACATCCAACCAACGCGGCCATCGCTGTTGAATTCCACCCGATAAGTCATAGAGTAGTTGACTGGCCAGCTGTCAGCTTAGTGTTCTCAGCACTGGGCACGTGTTCAGTTGCAGTTCCAAGGGCACGCGTTCAGTTGCAGCTCCCAACAGAACAAGTGCCCAGTTCCCACGTACCAGTCTCCAGTTCCGCGCGGCGCAAAAAAAAAGCGGCGCCCCATCGGGGCGCCGCTTCCTTCGAAAACTATCCGAAACCTAGACCGTCGTCGTCGTGACCGTATCAGCCTTCGCCGTGAACCCGACTCCGGCGAGAATGATTCCGAGCAGCGCGTGCAGCCAGATGTCGCTGCCGCCGAGGGGAACGAGCCCGAACCCGCCGGGAATCAAGACTCCGCAGATCGCGAGAATGATGTAGATCACTCCGCCGATCTGAGCGTAGGACTTGGCTCCGCTCCAGCTGCGGCTTGCCGCCAGACCCCAGATTCCGAACAGGAGATGCACGACGTTGTGGAGCATGTTGACGGGGAACATTCCGAGGAGCATTCCCGGCGGATCTACGGTCATCGCCATTCCGCCCGGGCTGATGAACCCGACGATGGCAATGAGGAGAAATACGACACCGAAGACCATCGCAATCTTTTGGACCGTTGTAGTCATGCCAGCATCTCCATTGGAAGGGGAGCGGAAAGGGGGGCGCGACGCCAATTCCCCTCTGGACGCTTTCTAAGGTAGGAAAGCCAAAACGAATGCGCCACAACTAATACATATGTATCGCCGCCTTTCCGCGGGACGCTAAAGCAGGGTTCCGTGAAGGATTACGAGGGCAACGTAGAAGTAGATGGACAGCCCGGTCACGTCCACGAGCGTCGCGACGAACGGAGCCGATGCGCTGGCCGGATCGAAGCCAAGCCGCCTCATCACAAATGGAAGCATCGAGCCCGCTATCGATCCGAATGTGACGACGCCGACCAACGCCACGCCAACCGTAGTCGCCACGAGAGCCGCGTGCTGGTAGTGCGCAATACCGAGGTACTGCCAAGTCACGATACGAAGAACCCCGATGGTTCCGAGAATAGTCCCGAGC
>JALYYD010000239.1 GCA_030946775.1 Gemmatimonadota bacterium | reverse complement strand
GCTCGGGAGCGCTGCCGTAGCTCACGCCGTTGCGTCCGCCATCCGCGAGAACGACCTCGTTAACTACGTGCTCGACCCTGTCATCGTCGCCACTTCGGGTGATCGTCTCCTTGATGATGACGCCATAGAGATCGTGAGGCGCGAATTGATTCCGCTCTCACTGCTGGTGACACCGAACTCGGAAGAGGCGTTCGAGCTCACTGGAAAGGAAGTGCGCACGACAGCGGATGCCGCTCACGTCGCCGAGCTTCTCGTCACCGAGTACGGGGCCGTTGCGGCGCTCGTGAAGGGCGGGCACATCGCCGACGGCGATGGAATCACCGACGTTCTATATACCGACAAGCCGCATTTCTTTCGCGGTTCCAGAATCGAATCGCACAGCACTCACGGAACGGGGTGCACCCTATCCGCTGCAATTACCGCCGCGCTTGCCCTCGGTGAGCCACTTGAGCAAGCGGTCGGCGGAGCGATCGAGTTTGTCCGCAACGCCATCCTTGCAGCGCCCAAGCTCGGACGCGGGAACGGCCCGCTAAATCACTCGGCTGAGATGCCGGCGGGCTTCCCGCGCGAGGAGAGGAACTCCGTCACCAGCGACTGAAAGCGATCTGCAACTCGCGCCGACGTCTCGATCACTTCGTCGTGGCTGAGCGGTGTCGGACTGATTCCCGCCGCCAGATTCGTGATGCAGCTCACGCCCGCGACGCGCATTCCAAGAGCGCGCGCGACAATTACTTCCGGAACCGTGGACATCCCGACGGCGTCGGCGCTGAGCGTCCGCAGCATCTTGATCTCCGCGCGCGTCTCGTAGGATGGACCGCGCAGCCCTGCATATACTCCTTCCTTGAGACCGAACCCGAGCTTCTTCGCCGCGGCATGCAGCGACCCGCGAAGCTGCTTGTCATAGGCATCGGTCATGTCCGGGAAGCGCGTCTCCCCCCGCTGCGCCGGACCAGTGAGCGGATTGGTGAACATCAAATTGATCTGATCGCCGATCACCATCAGGTCGCCGGCCGCCAGCGTGGGCGAAATGCCCCCCGCGGCGTTGGAGACGAACAGCTCTCGCGCACCGAGCGCGTGCAGAACGCGCACCGGGAATCCGGCGAGGGCCGGCGGATGCCCCTCATACATATGAAAGCGGCCGCTCAGCGCCACAACTTCGCAGCCGCCGAGTGTTCCGGCGATCACCGCACCTTCGTGTCCGATGACAGTCACTTCCGGAAAACCGGGGATCGTCGCGAACGGAATCCGCACCGCGTTTTGAATCTTCCCCGCTAGTCCGCCCAACCCTGAACCAAGGATGATAGCGTTGGTGGGAACGCGAGAGCCGGCCGCGGCGCGAATTGCCTCCGCCGATTTCTTCGCCGCGTCCGTGCCGTACGCGTCGTTCTCGCTCACGCGAGCTTCCTCTTCAGATCGGCGAGGCGCTTCTCCGCTTCAGCAATGAGCGTCATCCGCTCCTGCCACGGGATGAACGCCGAGCGAAATCCATTCAGTGAAACATTCGCGAGCTCGTCGAAGCTGAAGCCGAGCTGCCGCACGGCGTGGACATACTCATCGGTGAGCGTCGTGTTGCTCATCAGCCGGTTGTCGGTGTTGAGCGTGACGTTCATTCCCTTGTCGAAGTACTGCCGGAACGGATGCGTCTCATACGACTCGGCTGCCTTCGTCTGCACGTTGCTGGTGAGACAGATCTCGAGCGCGATCTGCCGGTCGTTCACGTATTGGGTGAGCTCGGCGTCCTCGAGCAGGCGCGTGCCGTGTCCGATGCGGTCGGCGCAGCACTTGTGCACCGCCTGCTCGACAGAGCCCGCGCCGTATCCTTCGCCGGCGTGAACTGTGACGGCCAGGTTGTTGTTCCTCGCGTACGCAAAAGCGCTGGCGTGATCGGCGGCTGGATAACCCGCTTCACCACCCGCTAGATCGAACGCGACAACTCCGTCACGCTTGAAATCAACGGCCAGACGCGCGAGATCGAGGGAAATTTCCGGCGAGAGATGTCTCAGCGAACAGACGATGAACCGTCCGATGATTCCGAACTCCTTCTCGGCTCTGCTCAGCCCGCGCACGGTGGACTGCACCACCTGCGGCAGCGTAAGTCCACGCTGAACGTTCAGCACCGGCGCGTTGCGGACCTCGAGGTACATCACCCCTTCGCGGAATGCGTCGGCGGCGAGCTCGTAGGCGATTCTCTCCAGCGCCTCCTCGGTCTGCATCACCGAGATCGTCACCGCGAAGCGCGCGAGGTACTCCTCGAGATTTGCCGCCGACTTCACGTGCATGTAGTCGCGCAGCTCATCCACGGACTCGGCCGGCATCTTCACCCTTTGCGCCTTGGCAAGATCGAACAACGTTTCGGGACGAACAGATCCGTCGAGATGGCAGTGCAGCTCCGTCTTCGGAAACAGGCGGAGGATTTCAGGAGTCAGCGATTTAGGCATTCAGTTATTCGGTGGTTTCGTCGTTGTCGCGGGCTCGCGCCCGCACGAGCCGAAAGATCGCGCCACTATAGACCTGCGCGGAAGGCTCGGTCGGGAGACCCCTGCTGTCTGTGATCGCCCGCTCTCCGGCGCGCACGGCGGCGGCGCTCTCCGGGTTCACTGTCTCCAGCGCGTCGATCACTGCTGATCCGGCGGGAGCATCTACTCCCTTTCCGTCGAAATAGATGCGGGCGGTATCTGTCAATGCACGGATGGTTGAATTGGCGGAACGATAATGTTCCAGTTCGGCGTGAAGAAATCCTCCTGTTTTAACACTCCCCGCCGCTTTACTTCTTCGATCAGAAACTCGGGGACGATCGTCTGGATTTCCTTGAGCACCGGCGAGCCGGCGACCATCGAGAACCCGCCGCCACCACCCTGCCGATAGTTGCTGAGCGCAAAAGTGAATGTGTCACCGTCCCTCACCGCCTGACCTTTGAACACCAGACGGGTAATTCGCGAGCCGATGGGCTTCGTAAGGTCGATCGTATAGTCGGCGCCGGCGACGATGTCGAAGTTGTATGATGCGATCAATGGGTCGGTCTCGAGCGTTCCGCTCGCTGTGCGTCTTCCCGTATAGTAGCGGGAGCTGAAGTCGAGATACTCCCGCAGCTGCTTCCCGCTGATCCTGATCACACGCAGCGTATTGTCGTACGGATAGAGGTGCGCGATCTGTGCCCCTGTCACCGCTCCCGGCCCAAGCACGGCGTCGGTCGCGAATGCCGCCGACGATGCGAGATCGGCGCCCGATACGCGCCGCTCCGTCTCTAGAACGAAATCGAGCAGCGGCGTGTCCTTCACGCGCGACGAATCTCCGAGCCATGCCGATGGGGTCGTGCCGATCACCGAGTTGAAGTGCGCGAGCGTCAGCTGATGCGTCTGCTCGCTCAACGCGATTATCCGCGGCGCTTCCTCGTGACCGGCGGCCTGAATCAGCTCGGCGCTCTTCCGTGTCACACTCCAGCCAGCCGCCCCACGATCGAGATGCAGATGCGCCACGGAGACGCTCGTCGCCCAATTCCGCGGCTGCACGAGCAAGGTCGAGCCGATGATTTTCTCCTTCATCTCCCTGTGTGAATGCCCGTACAGGAGGAGATCGATCCCCGGGACTTCGGCCGCCACTCGCGCGGCGACGTTTTCGCTCGGGACGTTTGTCGCTACGGTGTCGTAACTCGATGGCTCGTCCAGGCCGGAGTGGATGTCCACGATCACCACATTTGCGCCCGCAGCCTTTGCTTCTCCCACCGCCTTCCGGACGGCGGGCACGATGTCGCCGAACGTCAGCCGTCCGCGAACATTTTCGGCGTCCCAGAGCACGACGCCGGGCGTGGTCGCGCCGATGATGGCGACTCGTACGCCCTGGCGCGTAATCAATGTCCACGGCTCGTAGGCGTGCGAGCCATCGAGCCGGTAGATATTCGCGCTCAGAAAGGGAAAGCGCGCCTGCGCGATCGCGCTGTCCAGATTCGGAACCCCGTAGTTGAATTCGTGATTTCCGATTGCCGACGCGTCATACTGCATCGAGTTCATCGCTGCGACGATGGTATTCGCCTTCAGCTCGGGCGCGTGCGCGACCATATAGGAGAATGGATTCCCCTGCAGCAGGTCGCCGGCGTCGAGGAGAATCATTCCGTTCGGCGCCGAAGCGCGCAGCGAATCCACTATCGTGGCTGCCCTGCTCAATCCGCGAGAGGGCTCGGTCTTGTTGGTGAAGTAGTCCCAGGACCGGATTCGTCCGTGCACATCAGTCGTCGAAGCGATCACGAGATCAACGGACGCGTTGGCGCTCGGGACGACGGCAGCGTGACGGACCCCTGCACAACTGCCCATGGTGAGCGCCGTGAGTACCAGCAATAAGCCCTTTTTCGCTCGCATGCCGGAAACTAGCGGGGTGTGGCGCAGCCAGCGAGGGCGTAACTTTCAAGCGTGATTCGCGACGAGACGTTGTCCGCGGGGGAATTCAGTCAAGTTCGCGTACTCGTCGTTGACGATGAACCGGATATCGTAGCTCTCGTCGCCTACCACCTCGCGAAGGCGGGATATGGCGTCTCCACTGCATCCAACGGAGGCGAGGCGCTCGAAGCCGCGAAGCTCGACCCGCCATCGATGGTCGTTCTCGATTTGATGCTGCCGGGAATGTCAGGGTTCGACGTGCTCGAACGTCTTCGCTCCGAAGAAGCCACGCGCGGCATCGGCGTCCTGATGCTGACAGCCCGCCGCGACGAGGCTGACCGGATCCGCGGACTCACCCTCGGCGCTGACGACTACCTCACCAAGCCGTTCAGTCCGCAGGAGCTCGTCCTCAGAGTCGGTGCAATTCTCCGCCGAATGAACGCCGCCCCCGGCAGCTCGACGGATCTCCTCCAGATTGGACCGCTTCGCATCGACCGGGCGGCGCACCGTGTCACCGTCGGCGATGAGGTTATCGAGCTCACCGCCACTGAGTTCAAGCTGCTTCTTATGCTCGCCGAGCGGCGCGGCCGCGTGCAGCCTCGAACCCGGCTCCTTCAGCACGTCTGGGACGCAGCGCCGGACATCCAGACGCGCACGGTTGACATGCACGTCCAGCGGCTTCGCACGAAGCTTGGCGTCGCCGGCGACCTCATCGAGACCGTGCGGGGGTTTGGGTATCGCATCAACTCCGGCCAGGCACGAGCAAAATGAGGCTCACGCATCGCCTCATTCTTTACTCGTTCATCGTCGTCTCGGCGCTCGTGGCCGTGGTGGTCGGAATCATCGACTATCGCGTCAGCCAGCGGATGACCGACGAAACAGTGAGCGAGCTGGCCCGCGAAGCGAGGCTTGTTTCGACCGAGTGGAACCCGGGCAC
>JALYYD010000215.1 GCA_030946775.1 Gemmatimonadota bacterium | reverse complement strand
ACGGTCCCGGAATCAACGAGCTCGCAAATCTTGTCCAGCTGATCGCGCGAGTTGATCGCGCCGACGTCGGTGTTCTTATCGAGCGGATTACCCACTCGCAGTACATCAATGCGGTTCTTCAGCTTCTCCACGAACAGCTCGGCGAGCGACTCCTGCACGAGAAGACGGCTTCCCGCGCAGCAGACGTGGCCCTGATTGAAGAAGATTCCATTGACGACGCCTTCCACCGCCTGGTCAACCGGCGAATCGTCGAAGACGATGTTTGCGGCTTTTCCCCCCAACTCCAGCGTAAGCTTCTTATCAGTGCCGGCGAGCTGGCGCATAATGATCTTGCCGACGTCGGTGGATCCGGTGAACGCGATCTTCGCCGCCGTCGGATGTCCGACGAGCGCCGCGCCAGTCTCACCCGCGCCGCAGACGAAGTTCACAACTCCCGGCGGGAGCTCCGCTTCCTGTAGAATCTCCGCCAGCTTGAGCGCGGTAAGCGATGTCGTCTCCGCCGGCTTGAGCACGACCGTGTTTCCCATCGCCAGCGCCGGGGCGAGCTTCCACGCCAGCATCAGCAGCGGGAAGTTCCACGGAATCACCTGACCGACGACTCCGAGCGGAACGATGTCCGCGCCGGGCACCGCGTACTCGAGCTTGTCCGCCCACCCGGCGTGATAGAAAAAGTGCGCCGCCGCCATCGGGATGTCGAAGTCGCGCGATTCCTTGATCGGCTTTCCGCCGTCAATCGTTTCGGCGACAGCGAACTCGCGGGCGCGGTCCTGGAGAAGGCGAGCAATGCGGTAGAGATATTTTCCGCGCTCCTTCCCGGGCAGCTTGCTCCACGACGTGAAAGCTTTTGCCGCCGCTGAGTACGCCGCGTCGACGTCGCTCTTGTTGGCGAGCGCGATGCGCGTGACGACCTTTTCCGTCGCCGGATTGATCGAGTCGAAATACTTCCCCGACTTCGGCGCGACGAACTTGCCGTTGATGAAGAGATCGTACTTCGCGTTGATGCGCGGATCGGCTGTTTCGGGAGCGGGATCGTATTGCCATAGATCGCCGAAGATCAGCTCCGGAACCGTCGCGTTCCCCCCGCGGGAGACCGGCCTCGTTGATGTCATCTCAGTAGCTCTCCGCCGCTTCCGTGTAGTAGTAAGGCGCCTGGTATGCGCCGGTCTTTTCCTTGTGGATCGCCCGCACGAGGTCGTTTAGCAGCGAGCTGGCGCCGAAACGGTAGCGCGAATTGTTCAGCCACGCATCGCCGAGCGTTTCTTTAACGGCGACGAGATAGTGCAGCGCCTGCTTCGAGTTCTTGATGCCGCCCGCCGGCTTCATTCCGATCGGCTTGCCCGTGGCGAGATAGAAATCGCGGATCGCTTCGATCATCACCTGATTGTTGGCGAGCGTCGCGCTCCCTGATGCCTTGCCGGTGCTCGTCTTGATGAAGTCGCCTTCCCGAATCACCTGCATCGCGAGGAATGAAGCGGCGCGGATGTTGTCGAACGTTTCCAGCTCGCTGACCTCGAGAATCACTTTCAGCGCCGCGTCGCCGCACGCTTCGACGACCGCCGCGATCTCGTCCTGCACCGCGTCGAACTCGCCGGAGAGGAAGAGCCCGCGGTTGATCACCATGTCGATCTCATCGGCTCCGTCGCCGACCGCCATCCTCACTTCCTCGAGACGCGTCGAGAGCGGCGCCTGACCGGAAGGGAACGCGGTCGCCACCGACGCGACTTTGATCGGAGTATCCGCGAGCCACTGCCGCGCATACTTGACCAGGAATGGATAGATGCAGACTGCGGCAACGGGCGGGATGTCGGAATCGGAGCTCGGGCGGCGCGCCTTCTGGCAGAGCGACGCGACCTTGCCCGGGGTATCCTTGCCTTCGAGGGTAGTCAGGTCCACCATCGAGACGGCGGTCTTGAGCCCCCAAAGCTTGGAACCCTTCTTGATCGAGCGGGTCGTAAACTTCGCGACGCGCTCGTCTATCCCGACTTGATCGACGGTGCCGATCTCATCGAAAAGCTTGCCGAAACGGGAGCGGGATGGGGACGGCATACGTCCTCGTAATATCGCCGCAGAACACCTGTATTACAACGGAATGCGCTCTTGATGTTAGTTTCGCGGTAATGACTGACGAATCACGCCCGCTGGCGGTGCTCTTCGACCTCGATGGAACGATCGTGGACTCCATCGGGCTGCTCCTCGCCTGCATGAATCACACATTCGAGGGTCGCGATCCGCGGCCCACCGAAGCCGAGTGGATCGCCGGACTCGGCACTCCCCTCCCCGAGCAGATGACTCCGTTCATCACCTCGGAGGATGACCGGCAGCAGCTCATCAAGCGCTACCGCGATTTTCAGCACGAGAATCACGACCAGCTGATGGCGACATATCCGGGCGTTGCCGAAACGCTCGCCGAGCTCAAGGAGCGCGGACACCCGATGGGTGTGGTGACGAGCAAGGGGAACGCGATGATGGATCGCGGGCTGCGCTATATCGGCGCCGACAAGTATATGAGAGTGGCGATCGGGTTCGACTCCTGCAGCATTCACAAGCCCGATCCCTTCCCCGTTTTGCTCGCCGTCGGGAAGCTCGGTTACACTCCATCAGAATCGGTGTTTGTCGGGGACTCGCCGCACGACATCAAGGCCGGGAACGCGGCGGGTGTGACGACCGTCGCCGCCTTGTGGGGGCCGTTCACTCGTGAGATGCTCGAGCCTTACAAGCCGACCCACATTCTCGATGACATTACCGGGCTTCCGGCGCTGCTCGACCGAATCGCCGGCCAAAGTGCGGGGTAATATATTGGTGCCCAGCTTCACCCCAGCTCGACTTTCACTCTCTCAGGAGATGTAACGATGGGTGTGTCCATCCCCACTGGCAGTCTCGTCCGCACGGGCGAAGAGCGCGCAACGCTCGTGCGCCGCACGTATTCGCTCGTTTTCGTCAGCGTGCTGGTGACAATTTTTGGCGCGAGCTTCGGTCTCTCCCAGCCGGCGCTGATGCAGATGGTCGCACGCCACCCCTTTCTGACGATGATCGGTGTATTCGCGCCGCTCTTGATGGCCACGCGCACCCGTCAGCAGTTCCCCGCCAACATCGGCTTCGTCCTCCTCTTCACGTTCATTGAAGGGATATGGATCTCGCCGATCCTCTACATCTACGGAAGATCGCAGCCGGGACTGATCAGCGAGGCGGCCGGGCTGACGGTGGGCGCGTTCGCGATCCTCACCATCTACGCGCACGTGACCCGGCGCGACTGGAGCGCGTGGGGAAGCTTCTTCGTGGTTGGCTTGTTTGTGCTCATCGGCACGATGATTCTCAACGTCTTCTTCCGAAACCAGACGGCCGATCTTTGGCTCGCCGCAGGAACGGTGCTGATCTTCAGCGGCCTCCTGGTGTTCGACACCTGGCGGCTGCGAAACGTGTACGGGCCGGACGACTACCTGCAGGCGGCAGTGAACATCTATCTCGATCTGCTCAACATGTTCCTCGCCATCATCCGCCTGCTCGGCGGACGCCGTAGCTAGTTCGTTCCCTGCGAGAGCACGTGATCGATCTGGGCCGCGAGGTCCAGATCTTTCTGCGTGATGCCGTCCTCCGAGTGAGTGCTCAAAGTGCACGTCACCTTGTTGTAGCGGATGTCGATGTCAGGGTGATGGTTCGCCTTCTCAGCGACCTGCGCGATTCCGCCAATGAAGTCGATGCCGGAAAGAAAATCCTTGAACTGAAAAGTCTTCGTGATGGAGTCGCCCTTCCTGCTCCATCCGGGAATCTTTCCCAGCATTCGTTGTATTTCGATGTCCGACAACAGCTCTGCCATTCTTTCTCTCCAGCTCCGCTCGGATGTATGTGAACTTAGCGATTCCGGGGACGATCCGCCGACTGGCGGCCGTCTCCGCGGCGGCCACCTGTTTCGCCGCGGCATCCGCGCCCGCGCGAGCGCAGGGAGCAGCTGACTCCGCCACCGGGAGACCCTCCGACTCGCTGCGAATCCTGCGCCGCCACTTTCACCAGAAGATGGCCGCCGGGTTCATCGCCAGCGTTCTCATTCACGAGTCGAGCCACTTCGCCGCGTCGTACCTGATGGGGGTTCATCCCCACGTGGGGCTGAGTGGATGGAGGCCGACAGTTTACTCCGGCCTCAACGAGGGAGAAGACGCCCGCAAGCAGTTCATCTTCTCGGCTGCAGGACTCACCATCCAGGATCTGCTCGACGAGGCGATTCTCGATTTTCCGCACATCCGGGGCGGCGCGTTCGAGCGCGGGCTTCTCAGCGGCGGAATCGGAACGACTCTTTTCTACGTATCGCTGGGTCGCAACGCGAGCGTCAGCGACATCAGTGTGATGGCCCGCAGTTCGTCGCTCTCCAAGACGCAGCTTTCTCTCATCTTCGGTTCCGTCGCGGCGATGCACACGGTACGCATCGCCCTCGACCACCGCTACGCGCGCTTCTTCGCCGCCCCGACAGCCGCAGGCGGAGTACGCGCGGGGGTGTCTATAGGGCCGAACTGAGCGGTTCGTTGTCTTGGCCCCTGCTTCGGCATATATTCGGGTATGGGCAAGCCGGCGCCGCGAAAGAAGGAAAGGGTGAGGGAGCCCACTGAGCCCGGGCTATTCGGCGCCGAGTACGAGAAGAAGTCGCGCCAGCTCCCGGTGATCGGCGAGCAGAAGGACATCCGCTATTACTCGTCTCCGGCGAAGAACGTCCTCAACGGCCCGGCAACCACCGGGATGGGATTCTGGTCCATCAATCCCTACAC
>JALYYD010000212.1 GCA_030946775.1 Gemmatimonadota bacterium | reverse complement strand
TCCCGCTCGAAGAGTTCAAGGACATCCCCGACCTCAAGGCCGGTGACGAAGTCGAAGTCCTGCTCGAGCACCTCGAGGACATGGAAGGCAGCGTCGTTCTCTCCAAGAAGAAAGCGGACTTCATGCGTGTTTGGGAGCGCATCCGCGTCGCTTACGAGAGCGATGAGCCGGTGAAGGGAACTCTGGTCAAGAAGATCAAGGGCGGCGTCGTCGTCGATCTAATGGGAGTGGATGCATTCCTCCCCGGCTCGCAGATCGCGCTCCGCCGAGTTCCGAACGTGGACGAGCTGCTCGGCCAGACGTTCGACTTCAAGATCATCAAGCTCAACAAGCGCCGCCGCAACATCGTCGTCTCGAGACGCGTCATTCTCGAAGCGGAGAGAGCGGGCAAGCGCGAGAAGCTGATGAAGGACCTCGCCAAGGATCAGGTGAGAAAGGGCGTCGTCAAGAACATCACCGATTTCGGAGCGTTCATCGATCTCGGCGGCGTGGACGGACTGCTCCACATCACCGACATGTCGTACGGCCGCATCCAGCATCCGTCGGAGATGGTGCACATCGGGCAGGAGCTCGAGGTCAAGGTTCTGGACATCGATTGGGAGCGCGAGAGAATCTCGCTCGGCCTCAAGCAGCTGCAGAGCTATCCGTGGAAGGATGTGGCGGCGAAGTATCCCGTCGGCACGCGCGTTTCCGGAAAGGTCGTTTCGATCACCAACTACGGCGCGTTCATCGAGTTGGAGCCGGGCATCGAAGGCCTCGTTCACATCAGCGAGATGAGCTGGACGCGCAACGTCCGTCACCCGTCGAAGCTGGTTTCCATCGGCGAGGCGATCGAGGCGGTGGTGCTGAAGGTCGATCCGAACGAAGAGAAGATCTCGCTCGGAATGAAGCAGACGGAGCAGGATCCGTGGATGGTGCTGCCGGAGAAGTATCCGGTTGGAACGAGACTCAACGGCAAGGTGCGCAACCTGACGAGCTTCGGCGCGTTCGTTGAGATCGAGCCGGGCATCGACGGATTGATTCATATCTCCGACATGAGCTGGACGAAGCGCGTTCAGCATCCGTCGGAGGTGGTGAAGAAGGGCGATGCGGTCGACGTCGTGATTCTGAACGTGGATGCGGAGAACAAGCGCATCTCGCTGGGACTCAAGCAGGCGACCGAGGATCCGTGGCTGCAGATCGGCGAGAACTATCCGGTCGGCACCGAGCTGAAGGGACGCGTGGTGCGCCTGATGGACAAGGGAGTGGTGGTGGACATCGGCAACGACATCGAAGGATTCGTTCCGATCAGCCAGCTCAACTTCGGAAATCCGGTGAGCTCGCCGGCGGACATTGTTTGGGAGACGATGAACCTCGATCTGAGGGTGCTGGAGGTGGATCCGATCCATCGCCGCATCGTGCTCGCGGTGACGGGAATCCCGGACGACCAGCCGCCGCGCCCCGAGACGCCGTCGAAGGTGATTCCGATGGAGTCGGACGACTACAACATGTCGGACCCGATTCCCCTGACGCCGGAAGCGTTCGTCGAGGAGTAGTTCTCCGCGATCGATTAAAAAAGAAAGCCCGTCTCGAAAGAGGCGGGCTTTCTTTTTAAGACTATATTGCAGTTCTCCAGGCGTCAAAGGGAGCAGCGAAGTCCGATCACCACCCGCCGAAAATACAATGGCTGAAATGGCAAAGATGGTAGAGCTGGGAGTGGCCGACGAAACAGTTCGGGTCGGCGATCACATCGCGTACTTCTGGGAAACGGACCGCGAGTTCGACCGCGGTGTCGAGTTTCTGGCCTTCGGACTTCGCGGCCACGATCACGGCGTGATTTTCGGACATCCGGAGGCGAACCGCAAAGTGGTCGAGTCGCTCAAAGCGAAGGGAATAGCGGTGGACGATCTCGTCGAGTCGGGGCGCCTCAACATACTCGGAGGTGCGAGCGAGGGCGATTTGATGCTCGGCAGTATCGCCGACTGCTTCCAGCGCGCGGTTGCCGGAGGAGGTGAGCTGATCCGGCTGCTCGGCAACATCGGCTGGGGCCACCCGGATTGGCCCGGCCAGGATGACATCCTCGCCTTCGAGGCCAAGGTTACTGGGGCGGCCAAGTCGTTTCCGTGCGTCGTGATGTGCATGTACGACGTGGCCTCGGTTCCAGGCACTGTGATGGTTCACGGCGCTTTCGAAACACACCCACTTACCTTCTGCCGGAACGTCCTGCGTCAGAATCCGTTTTTTGTCGGCCTCGAGGAATTTCGCGAAGGTGGGATCCCGGCGCAGGGTTGAATCGAGCGCTATTTGCCTGGCCGGCCCCGATTCGGAGGAGTGAACAGCCGTGAGTCGAGCCCGAAATCGCTCAATGCGGCGGCGAATCGCGGGCTGCCACGAATTGGGTCAAACATCGGGTGTCCGAGCGGCATCCACTTTGGGAGAATTTCCCGAGTTTTGACAGCCCGCTCAAGCTCATTGAGCGCTTGCGTCGTGTCATTCACACCGAGGTACGAGTACACGAGCGCGGTATGCACGAGCCAGGTCGGGTCGGGCATCGCCTTGAGCTCTCTGATCAGCGCCAGCGCCCCGGGGGTGTCTCCGCTCTTTCCCAGTATGTAGCCCGACTGCCCGCGGAATCCCAGCGATGCCGGAAGCACCTCGACGAGCTTCTGCGCTTCGGCGAACCGTCCCCACCGAATCAATTCATAAGCCGTCTGCAACTTCGCCAGGTCGAGGTTCTGAAACCTTGCGACCGCGTCCAGCGCCTCGTGGAGAGCGCTGGCGGAGTCACCGTTGAGCCCGGTCGCGGTCGCGAGCCAGACTGCCTGTGTACCCGACAAGGGATCGAGTGCGATGGCGCGCTTGAGCTGAACTATCGCCTCGGGAATTCTGGCGACCTGAAGCAGATGCCGTCCGTACTGGGTTCGCGCGACCGCGTTATTCGTGTCGGCCGCAATCGCCAAACGATACTGGCGCTCTTCCTCATTCCAATGGAATGAGTGTCCCATCGCCAGCGCGAGGCCGATGTGAGCTTCGGCATCGGTCGAATCCAGCGCAAGCGCGCGATTGGCCGCTGCGATAGTCTGCTTCTCGACGCTCGCAGCCGAAACTCCGGCAAAGTACGGAAGTAATTGAAGCGCCTCGCTCAGCTTGCCATATGCGCGGGCGAAAGCACTGTCCTTGGCGATAGCGGAGTTGAGGAACTCCACCGATTTGCGTACGCCGGCGCCGCGCTGCTCGAGCGCGTACGAGCCGCGCAGGTAATCGTCGTAGGCGCTCAGATTCGTCGTCGGCTGCCGCTGGCCGTTGCCGAGCTTGAGGCTGAGTGCGTTGACGATTGATTTCGTGATGTCGTCCTGCACTGCGAATACGTCCTTCGCCTGACGCTCGTAGCTGTCGCTCCAGAGCGTGAGACCGTCGCTCGTATTCGTGAGCTGTGCGGTTACTCGCAGGCGATCGCCGGCGCGGCGCACCGTTCCCTCAAGAACCGCATCAACGTGAAGCATTCTGCCGATGCTCGTGATGTCGAGATCGCTGCGCTGCTTGAGCGCAAAGGCGGAACGGCGAGATGCAACGCTGAGAACGGGAACTTTCCCCAGCGCCGCAATGAGCTCGTCCGCCATTCCGTCGGCGAAGTACGTATCGGCCGAATCGCCTCCCGCATTCGTGAAGGGGAGGACGGCGACGGCTTTCGCGCGCGCAGTGCCGGCAACATCCGAAGCGCCTCCGCGGGCGCGGATCGTCGCGTACCCGCCCGCCAGCAGAACAAGCGCAGCGACGATGGCAAACGCGTAACGCTTGTCGAACTTGGACTCGGAACTCGACGCCGATTGCAAAGGCGAGTGCACCGTGTCCAGAACCTGCAGTATCTCCCGCCCCGACTGCGGCCGCGCCGCCGGCAATTTTTCAAGACAGCGCGAGATCAGTTGCGCGACGTGCGGCGGAAGATCGGGGACGAGCGTTCCGATCGCCTTCGGGGTCTCTGTGAGGTGCGCCATCAGAAGCGCCTGCGGATTCTTCCCCGAGAAAGGCGGATGTCCGCTGAGCAGCTCGTATGCGAGGCAGCCGAAGGAATAAAAATCGGCGCGATGGTCGGTCGCGGGATCGCCTGCTGCCTGCTCGGGAGCGATATAAGCCGGCGTGCCTACCACGGTGCCGGTCATCGTCAGCGTTCCGCTGTCGCCGCTTATCGAAGCGTTGATCGCCTTCGCGATTCCAAAATCCGTAACGACCGCCGCGTCGCCGGAGAGCAGAACGTTTTCCGGCTTGATGTCGCGGTGGACGATGCCGCGCTCGTGCGCGTACGTGAGCGCCCGCGCGACGTCGCGCAGAATACCCAGCGACTGGGATACCGAAAGCGCGCCCGAAGATGAGAGCTTGGTGCGCAGCGACTCTCCGGCGACGTACGGCATCGTGTAATAGGGAAGGGCATCCACGACGCCGAACGAGATCAGCGGCACTATGTTCGCCTGCTGCAGCTTTGCCGCGAGCTGGATCTCCCTCGAGAACCGCTCTGCTGAAACACCGGCCGCGAAATCAGCCGGCAGCACCTTCACGACGACCTCGCGGCCGAGGGCCACCTCCTCGGCAAGGAACACGCGCGACATCCCACCAGCAGGGAGCTCGCGCTCGATCCGGTACGTGCTTCCCAACGTTTCGCGAAGGCGTGCAGCGAGATCCATCAGGGAAGGGTCGGAGTCATCAAGAGTGCCCTCGGGGTCATCTCGGCTGGACCATTCTCGGTCCACCACGAATCCATGTTCATAATCACGTTCACCTAACCGCCGAGGCAGGCCGTTGCTTCCGAAAGTCGAAAAAGGTAGTGCCGCGAGCTGACCATAGATGGGATTCCGACGCCCCGGTCGCAAGACGCAGGATTGATTTTGGGGTACGAGCTTTGCGCCTCATCCGGTCCGGCGGTTAATTCCTTGTATGGCAGCACTCCCCCTAGATCCGAGACCCATGACTGGATTTCGATTCTCATTCGCTGCGGCAATCGCCGCTTTCGTTTTGACGGCTGCCTGTGCGCCCGTGACGACTGGCGCCCCGGTGACGACGACGCCAGCCACGCAACAGGTGCTGGTGCCTCCTCCTCCGCCGAACCCCACACCGCTCAAGGAGATTCACTGGTTCCGCAACTCCGCCGAGATGCGCGGCATCTACCTCGAGGTCTATCACCTCGCGGCGGAACAGCTCGACAGGCTCGCTTCCGAGAACGCGCCAGGGACGTGGGCGGTGATTCTCGACGCCGACGAGACAGCGATTGACAATTCGACGTTCGAGAAGGAGCTCGGTACCGGGACCTACACCGAGGCGGCGTGGAAGGGGTGGGTATCCCGAAAGGCAGCGCCCGCACTCCCGGGGGTCGTCGAGTTCACGCAGCTAGTGCACCGACTCGGCGGAACAGTCGTGATCGTCACCAACCGTGACAACGCCTATTGCGATGCAACGCGCGAGAACATCAAGAGCGACAAGATCGACGCCGACCTTGTTCTCTGCCGAACTACGACTGGCGACAAGAACCCCAGATTCGAAACCGTCGCGAACGGCACCGCTTCGGCGTCGCTCGGCCCGCGCAAGGTTCTGATGTGGTTCGGTGACAACATCCAGGATTTTCCGAAGCTGACGCAGTCGCTGCGCGACGGTGACGATGCCGGCTATTCCAATTTCGGCAAGACCTGGTTTCTGCTGCCGAATCCGATGTACGGCTCGTGGGAGAAGGTGCCGTACCGCTAAGGGCGCGGGCTACTTCTTCATATACTTCCAGTTCTGCGGCTTGCCCTCGGAAATGGTCTGAACGGCGGATTTGACGCGCCGGGCTTTCGTATCATCGCCCTTTGCGCTGCTGATCCACTCGCAGTACTCGCGCCTGTGACTTGGTGAGAACTCGTCGAACTTCTTGCGCGCCATCGCGTTCTTGGCCAGCGCCGCCGTCAGCTCGGTGGGAACGCGGAGCGGTTTTTTTGCTTTAGAGGAGGTCGCCTTGGGTTTTTTAACGCCCGACTTGTTGAGCTCGGCGCGCTTCTTCACGTAGCCGATCAGGACTTTCTTCGCCGGCAGGTCGGCGACGCTCTTGATCCGTCCGAGGCTCCCCATCGCGGTGCGGTTGACATCTGTGGTGACATCACCGGCTTTCCACAGCACGAACGCGCAGTGCTCCTTGAACGCGGCGATGATGGCGACTATGCCGTTGTCCGTGAACGCCGGCATCCCCCATTTGATCGTCTCATCGCACTCTGGGCAGCCCTCGCGCACTACGGCGCGAAGATGCTTGAGAATCGGTTTCGCGAAATCGGCGGACTTCGCGATGTATGCGTCGATGCGCGGGTCTTTCTTTCCCATCTTTTATGATCCTCTCGATGTTTGAGGTCTGCTCGCCAGCGGCGCGATATGCGGTGATTGTACGTGTGGACGACCGATGCCGAAGGCGATAAATCGCGCGGGGATGTCGCGGAGAATGGGAGTGCGTGAGAGGACGCGGAAGAATGCCGGAATGCGGGGAAGTGTGGTGGCGGTGAGAAACCTTCCGATGAGCCGGTTCTGAATGAGAGTTTGCATCGCCTGCACGATGCGGACGGGCGTCTCGCGTTCCCATTGCACGCTCGCGAGATCGGCGGAGGTTGTGGTCCCGCGCCGCAACGGCTCCCAAAGGATGTTGGCGGTGGCCACAGCGTCGTGAATGGCGATGTTGATGCCGATGCCGCCGATCGGCGACATCGCGTGTGCCGCATCGCCGATGGCGAGGTAGCCGGGACGGTGCCACTCGGCGAGGCGATCGGACTTCACGGTGAGCAGCTTCACCTGATCCCATCTCTGAATCTCGCTTACACGATCAGCCATCTCGGGGAGCAATCGTGAGACCTGCGCCCGGAAATCGCTGAGCCCGCGGGCGCGAACCTTCTCCCCCTCGCCCTTGGGAATGAGATACGCGACCTGCCAGTATTCCCGCCGATCGATTAGCACCGCCAGCTGGCCGACACCGAGTCGTGCACCAAGGACGTCGGGCTCGTCGGGCTTTTTGGAGACGCGGAACCAGAGCACGTCCATCAGGGGCGATGTAGCAATGATCGGCAGCCGGGCGGACTCACGGGTATTTGACGTCCGCCCGTCGGTGCCGATCGTCAGCGCCGCGCGCATCTCACGCTCACCATCGGCAGTGCGGCAACGAACCCCGCGCACGATGCCATCTTGGAATAAAAGCCCTGTGACTTCGGTGTTCATCATCAGACTGAACGAGGCATACTTCCGCGCCTCTCCAGTGATGAAGCGCAGGAAGTCCCACTGTGGAACGAAGGCGATGAACGGGAACTTCGTCTTCAGCCGCCTGAAGGTGAAGCTCAGCCCGTCATTGTCCGCGGTAGTTCCGGCGACATCGGAAATCTCGCTGTGCGGGAGGGCGAGGAACCGTTCGGCGAGTCCAAGTTGATCGAGAATCTCGAGAATGGAGGGATGAATCGTGTCGCCCCGAAAATCCCTCAGGAAATCACCGTGCTTCTCCAAAACAACGACTCTGACCCCGGCGCGCGCGAGGAGGAGGCCAAGCATCGCGCCGGCCGGCCCGCAGCCGGCGATGACGCAGTCGGGTCCTCGCTCGACGGTGTTCGTGTCTAATGACCGGCGTGCGCGCTGTCCGCCGAATCAACTCCGCGCAGGAAATCCCCGATCACTTTCATCGTGGCCCGGGGATTGTCCCAACCGACCATATGGGCCGAGCCGGGGATCACGGCGTATTTCGCTCCCGGGGTCATCGCCGCGAATCGTTTCACCGTCGGCGGGTCGGCTTCGTCGAATTCTCCCACCGTGAAAAGGACGGGTACCTTAACGGTTTTGAGAAAAGGCGTCGAGTCGTAGTACTTGAGCGTTCCGGTGATGCTGAACTCGCTCGGGCCCTGCATGTAGTTGTAGATCCCCATATTCGCGGATCGCATCGTACTGTCGAGGTTCACAGAATCCGGGTGCCGCCAGACGTACCTCGCATAGAAATCATCGAGCGCGTGGGTGTAGTCGGGGGCGTCGAATTTCTTTTCGGCCTCCCTTACCTTGATCGCGCGCTGCTCGGAATCCGGCAACGTGGTCACGAGCCGTCGCGCGTTCCTCTCCCACGCGGGAATATCGAGTGCGGGGCTGGCGAGAACCATCGCCGCGACGTGTTCGGGATGCACTCGGTAATACTCGACGGCGAGCATCGTCCCCCACGAATGGCCGATGAGATAGACCTTGTCGTATCCGAGATGCGCGCGGAGCGAGTCGAGCTCATTGACGAAATGCGCGATGTTGAACATCGCGGTATCGGTGATGACATCCGAGTGCCCGGCGCCGAGCTGATCGTAGCGCACGATGCGCCGATCAGCTTTCAACCCCTCCTCGTACGGCTTCATGTAATAGCTGGAAAAGCCAGGGCCGCCATGAAGGAGGATCGCAGGAGTTGCCGCTCCGGACCCGACGACGCGATACCAGATCTTTCCGCCGGGGACGGCGAGAAACGATTCGCCGGCTGCAGGCGTGAACGAAATCGCTGCCGGAGTGGAGGAGGCGGCAGCCGAATCAGGCTCCGCATTCTTCTCCGTGCATCCC
>JALYYD010000186.1 GCA_030946775.1 Gemmatimonadota bacterium | reverse complement strand
AATCGAGGCACTCCTGGAGGTTGGCCGCTTCGGCGGCGCCAAATCGGGGTTCGTGAAGACCGACCGGCCCCTCACCCACAACGCCGGCGATGGCCGATCGAACCTGTTCCGCCAGGCTCACGGCATCCCCGCGTCATAATCAATCTCGTAATTCCCAAAGAAATTTCGCGAGTCATCTACGCGGGTGAAGAGCTTCTCGTTGATTGCGCTGATGAGTTCCTCGACCCCGTCGCGAACCGTAAACTCCGGCGCGAAACCAAGCACGTCCCTCACTTTCTTGAAGCTCACTCTGTAGTTCCTTGGATCGGAGCCGTGTTCCTGATATTTCACGCTGCCACTCGGGATCAGCCTCTGAATGGTCTCCACGATGTCCACCTTCCGCAGGTTGTTCTCCTCGCCACCGGCGTTGAAAACTTCGAACTGAACCGAGGCCGCGGGCGCCTCGAGAACCGTTTGAATCAGGCGGGCGAAGTCTCTGACGTGACAGTAGGGACGCCACGTGTGCGCGTCGAAGACAAGCAGCTCCCGGCCCATCGCCAGCTCCCGGGTGAACTCGTTTACCGTCAGATCGAATCTTGTGCGCGGAGCTACTCCGAAGGCGGTTGCGAATCTCAGAATCGTGGGCGAGTAGTCCACTTTCCCCCGCTTCGCCAGCAAATGCTCTTCCGCCGCGACTTTAGCTTTCGCGTAAGAGGACAGCGGAGTGAGCGGGTAGGACTCGTCGGCGAGATCGTCGGTGGGAATCAGCCCGTAGTTGGAGCACGTGGAAACGAGCACCACGGACTTGAGCCCTCTGCCGCCGAGCTGGTCAATGCATCCCTGAACGCCGGCGAAGTTGATCGCCTGTGCTTCGCGGGGATACTTCTTGGTGATCGGATCGCCAACGAGGCCGGCCAGTATGACGACATCGGTCACGCCAATCAGGGCTTTATCGAGGTCTTCCCGATTACCCATGTCGCCGCATACGAAGCGATAATTGCTATTGCCCAGAAACGGGACGACGCAGCCCGAATTCTGGTAAAGCAAGAGATCCAAAACGGTGACCTTGTAGTCGCATGCGAGCAGGCGTTCGGCGAGGACGGGCCCGATGTACCCCGCGCCTCCCACTATCAGTACTGATCTCTTCACTGCACTCTCACGAGGGCTCATATGTATTGGATGTCAGGCGGTCAATTGTGGTCAACACTGCGAGTGGAGCAGGAAACAGAGAGATGCTCCCCAACCGCTAGCACGCTCCGATCCTGACAAGCACGTCTTTCACTTCTTCAACAGACAGTCTCTGAGGATTGGTATCGCTCCTGTACGAAAATCCGTCCTCGACGTTGGAACCGTGTTCGAGACGGCTGCGATCCCACCACGGAAAATCGGGCTCTATCACGTAGTAGTCGCCCATATCGCGTGTGCGGCGGGCATCGTCTTCTCCGATCATCAGCTCGTGCAACTTCTCTCCGGGGCGGATGCCGAGGATCTCGTACTCGCACTCGGGCGCCATCGCCTTTGCCAGCGTGATGATGTCGGTGGACGGAATCTTCGGCACGAACAGCTCGCCGCCGTGCATCCTGTCGAACGCATCAATCACAAACCGCACGCCCTCCTCAAGCGTGATCCAGAAGCGCGTCATTCTCGGGTCGGTGATCGGCAGCTTGCCGTTCTTGCGCAGCTCCTTGAACAGCGGCACGACCGAGCCGCGGCTGCCAACGACGTTTCCATAACGCACCACCGCCATTCGCAGCTTTCTGCCGCCGGCGTAAGAGTTCCCCGCCACGAACAGCTTGTCTGAGCATAGCTTGGTCGCCCCGTACAGGTTGATCGGATTCGCCGCCTTGTCGGTGCTCAGCGCGACGACCTTCTCCACGTCCGTGGAGAGCGCCGCTTCGATAACGTTCTGCGCGCCAAGCACGTTCGTCTTGATGCACTCGAACGGATTGTACTCCGCCGCGGGTACCTGCTTCAGTGCCGCCGCGTGGACGATGAAATCAACGTCCTCGCAGGCGCGCTTCATCCGGTCCAGGTCGCGCACGTCGCCAAGAAAGAACCGCACGCGTGGATCCTTCACGTGCTGCATCATCTCGTACTGCTTCAGCT
>JALYYD010000184.1 GCA_030946775.1 Gemmatimonadota bacterium | reverse complement strand
CTGATGCTCGCCGCCGAGCTGGAGCGTCACCGCGAGTCGGAGCCCTCGGCGATCGCGCTGGAGGAAGCAACCTGGCCGGGAACTGAGCGCAGGTCTTACGCCGAAACGCTGGCCCCTCTCACCGCGGCGTTCGTGAAACGCTTTTTCGATTTCCTGCCAAGGGCGACGTACCCGGTCCGCGTAGGAACGCATTTCAACACCGCATTCGCGATCGTGCTGGCGATGGAGTACGCGGATGTGGCGTCAAACGAAACGCTGAGCGATCTGTTGCGCGAGAAGGCGATGGCGTGGTACGGAAACGACGCCGACTGCCAGGCGTGGGAGCCGAGCGGCGACGATTTTCTTTCGTCGGCGCTGATCGAAGCGGAGTGTATGAGGCGCGTTCTCGACGCACCGCGGTTCGAGGGCTGGCTGACGCGGTTCCTTCCGCGCATCGCTCAGCGCGAACCGGCGACGCTGTTCAATCCGGTGATCGTGTCCGACCGCACCGATGGCAAGATCGCCCACCTCGACGGGCTGAATCTCAGCCGGGCGTGGTGCTTTAGATCGTTGGCGAAGTCAATGAAGGATGGCGATCCGCGCCGCGCGGTCGCGAACGAAGCGGCGGATGCTCATCTCGCCGCCGCGCTTCCCCACGTGACCGGCGATTATATGGGAGAGCACTGGCTGGCGACTTTCGCCCTCCTCGCGCACAAAGCGTAAGCCGCTACGCCGTCTCCAGCTTGAGGCCGGTACGCGTGCGCCGCTTGTGCTCGTACATCTTCTCGTCAGCGGTGCGCAGAAGCTCCTGGACGTCTATCGGAATCTCAGGAGTAAAGCACGCGATTCCAGCGCTGAGCGAAATCTTGTATCGGTGGTCGCCGTTGTTGAACGCGTCAACCTGTGCCTGCAAGCGACTGAGTACGATCGGCGCCTTCGACGCATCGTTGTCGAGAGCGAGGATTGCGAACTCGTCACCGCCGATTCGCGCCACGACGTCCGACTCTCTGAACACCGCGCGCAAAATCTGCGCGGTATCGACGAGAAGCTCGGACCCGACAGGATGACCGAGTGAGTCGTTTACCCACTTGAGGCCATCGATGTCGGCGCAGATCAGCAGACAGCTCTTCCCTTCCCGCTTCGCCGTTTTCAACAGGTGTTCGGCGAGCGTGAAGAAGCCGCGGCGGTTGTGGAGTCCCGTGAGCTCGTCGGTGACGACGAGCCGCTTGAGCTCGTCGCGCGCGCGCATCAGCTCCGTGACGTCCTGCGCGTAACCGATGACGTACGGCTCGTTCCCGTCCTCGTAGATGATGCTGTTGCACTGCCACACCCGCCGTTCGCCGCTCTTCGTCATCACCGGGATGAATGATTCATCTCGGCCGTGGGTGGAGATGCGGCGCAGGTACCCGTTCATCAGCAGCCGCGTCGGTTGGTCCACGAAGTCGGCGAGCGAGCGCCCGAGCATCTGCTGCGGAGAGTAGCCCAGACTTCTCGCCGCGGCCGGGTTCACGCTGAGTAGAATCCCGTTCAGTGTGTGCGTGCAGATGAGGCCAGGGCTGTATTCCACCAGGTGGCGATAACGGTGCTGGTTCTGCTCTACCTCTTCATCGGCGGACTTCCACACGCTCGCGCCTCGAACCAGGAGCTTCGAAACACGCGCGCGCCCGCCCGACACAAAAAGGAGCACGGATGCTAGAAAGCCCGCGGCCATGAAGCCGAGGGCGATAGCCACGATGGCCGGCCACTCCGAACTGCTTAGAATCGGAGGGACTCCGAGGCGGGGGAAAGTGTCGTCATCGAGGATGGAAACTGCACTCCGGTACGCTGTCGCACCAGTAGAATCGGCGAACCGCAGGGTTAGCAGGCCGGGCGAGGGCTCGCGTCCTGCAGGCCTCTGTGAAAAGCCTACATTAAACGCTTCCCCATCCAGGATTTGATCGAATGTTCTTGATGATCGGCGCCGTACTTCTAGTGCTCTGGCTGCTCGGTTTTCTCGTCTTCAAGAAAGTCGTCGGCGGCCTCATCCATATTCTTTTCATCATCGCTCTGATCCTGCTGGTCCTGCACTTCATGGGCAGGGGCTAGCCGGCGCGGGGCGGCAGGCCGCAGCTCTTCTTGTACGCCCAATAAGTAGCGAGGGAAGCACTGACCACGCCGGCGATTGCGCTCCACAGCGCGACGCTGGTGTAGTCTGATCCGCCCTTCAGACGCTCGACGAGGAGCAGCGCCGCGGCGACGATGAGAAAGATTCTGACGAAGCGGCGGATCCAGAAGCGTATCAGCATGCTACCTGACCCCCGACCGAACGATTATTTCGTCGCCGATGCGAACGACTTCCTCTGCCAGCAAATCGAAGTCGGACTGAACGCTGCGGTGATTGGCGATTGCGACCCGCAGGCAGTAGCGGCCGCGAAGCGATGTGTACGACGGCGCTGCAATTCCCTTCTCCTGCAGCTCAGCGAGAATGTCCTTGTTGAGCGCATTCAACTGCTCATCGTTCATCCTGCCAGGATTGTAGCGGAAGCAAATGATGTCAAGTCCGATCGGCGCGATCAACTCCAGCTTCGGCTCGCGCTCGATGAGCGCGCCGAGGTACGCCGCCTGGTCAACGTTTCGCGCGATCATCCGGCCGAATCTGTCGAGCCCGTGCTCCTTGATTGACATCCAGACTTTGAGCGCGCGAAACTGCCGGGTGAGCTGAAGCCCGTAGTCGCTGAACCAGACTTTTCCGGCGGCGAGTCCACGTTCTTCGTGTGCGAGGTAAGCGGCACCAACGGCGAACGCATTCCGATGATCCGACTCGTGCCTGACGAGAACGCATCCCGCCTCGAAGGGGACGTGCATCCACTTGTGGAGGTCGAGCGCGACGGAGTCGGCGCGCTCGATCCCGGCGAGCTTCGGCCTCACATTGTCGGCGAGGACGGCCACCGCGCCGATCGCGCCGTCAACGTGGAACCAGAGATCTTCGCGCTTGCACAGATCCGCGATTGCGTTGAGATCGTCGATTGCTCCGGTGTTGATTGTTCCCGCCGATCCGATGACGCAGATCGGCTGGAGTCCCGCGGCGCGGTCGATCCCGATCGTCGCATCGAGCGCGGCGAGATCGATCGTGTAATCGTCGTTGACGCCGATCTTCCGGAGATAGCTCGAGCCGATGCCGAGCAGCTCCACAGATTTCTGATTGGAGTTGTGCACTTCCTCCGACGCGTAGACGACTAGCTGCCTCTCCCCGCCTCGCGTGCCTTCGGCGCGAATGTCGAAACCGGCTTTGACATTTCGCGCCACGGCGAGGCCGACGAAGTTCGCCATCGAGCCGCCGCTGACGAGAAGCCCGCTCGCAGTGGAGGGGAATCCCATCATCTCCTTCATCCAGCCGATGACCTGCGCCTCGACGAGACTGGCGACGTGATTTCCGCCGCCGACGTTGGGGTTCATCACCGCGGCGAGAAAATCGCTCAGCGCCGCCTGAATCGTGCCGTTCCCCATATACCACGCCCAGAAGCGCGGGTGGATGTTCCCCATCGGGTATGGCAGCACGTTCTGCTTGAAATCCTCGTACACGTCTTCCGCAGGCGATGGCCCGCGCGGCGCGCCGCCGTGAAAGTGCGCCTCCACGTCCGCCGGCACGGGCTGCCAAACCGGACGATCACGCACCGTCTCGGTGTACTTGAACGCGTCGTCAACCATCCGGTGCGCGAGCGCGCGCATCTCGTCCCAGTCCGACGGGTCGAGCGATTCCTGTTTTTCTGATGTCATCGGGGTGCCTGAAGGCGGAATGCTCGGCTCGGCGATCAGTCGGCCGGGTTGCCGCGGTATCTGTTTTTCTGCTCGTACATCGCCAGATCCGCCTGCCGCATCAGCTGCTGCACCGACGATCCACTTCCCGGCTTGAAGTGCGCCACCCCGACGCTCAGCGAAAGTGTGTAAGGGCGATCCTGCGAGTTGTTGAATGAGCTGAGCTTGGTGGAAAGACGATTGAGCAGTATGTCGGCATTTGCGACCGGGTTGGCAATGGCCAGGACCGCAAACTCATCACCGCCGACCCGGGCAATGATGTCGGAATCGCGGAACACGGTTCGCAGCATGACCGCAGCTTCGGCGATCATAGCCGATCCGATGTGATGCCCGAGCGAATCGTTGATCCTCTTGAGACCGTCCACGTCGGCGTAGAACAACAGGCACTCAGTGTGGTTCCGCTGCGCGATCTTGAGCGCGTGCTCGGAAAGCGAGAGGAAGGCGCGCCTGTTGTGCAGTCCTGTCAGCTCGTCGGTGAGGGCGAGCCGCTTCAGCT
>JALYYD010000166.1 GCA_030946775.1 Gemmatimonadota bacterium | reverse complement strand
AAGCTCCTTAAGCTCTGATTTCACAATCTCTTCCAAACTTTGATTCATTGAAATCAGATTTCTATAGGAACAAAAAAACGTGGGGGATTATCCCCACGTTCGCGTGCTGCCGTCCGGTCTCGCTCGGCTCCTACAATGTACGGTAGGTGGGAGGGAGAGTCAACGGGATGGGGCTGCGATCACCCCGATCTGCCGCGCCGCATCACCGGCGCGGTGGGAGAAGAGGCGTTCGTTGTCGCACCGGGTGCAGTATTCACTGACGGTGATCCGCTTCACCCCTGCCCCGCGTGCGTGGCCGGCGATGAGAGAGCGAAGATCAACGTTGGCTGCCCGGTTCGCCGTTTCGCCGGTGAGCTGACCGCGCACGTCGGCGCTCACTTCATAACAGCGGCCGCAGATCGCCGGACCGAGATGTATCGCGAGATCGGCCGCCTGCATCCCGAGGGCGGCGAATTGAGTCAATGCGGCTTCGCTGATCCTCGCGACCGTTCCCCGCCAGCCCGAGTGGAGGAGCGCGACCACGCCGGACGGGTGGGCGATAAAAACAGGGACGCAGTCGGCGACGGTCGTGGCGAGCGCCGTCCCCTTCTCGAGCGCGATTTGACCATCTGCTTCTCCATCGCGGAGCCAGCCCTCCCAACCGCCGCCGAACTCCACCACGCGATTGCCGTGGACTTGCCGCACCGTCGCGAGGCGCGGCGCTCTTTCGCCGAGCTCGCGCTGAAGCGAGCTCCACCGCGCCATCACTTCACCCACCGGCTCGGCGCCCGCTAGGCTGAAATTTCCCGCGTCTCTCGTGGTGGTGAACGCGGTGACCCCCCATTCCGCAAAATCGGGAATGGGGATTTTGGGCAGCTCAGTCACGCCCTTTCGTGCGCCTGTCGTCGATTCTCGTAATGGATGCGCCGAGGGCGTTCAACCGCTCGTCGATTCTCTCGTAACCGCGCTCGATCTGCCCGACGTTGTTGATGAAGCTTGTCCCTTCGGCACAAAGCGCGGCGAGAAGAAGCGCCATTCCGGCCCGGATGTCGGGGGATTCGAGGAATGATCCCCGCAGCGGCGACGGTCCGTGAACGAGGGCGCGGTGCGGATCGCAAAGAACGATGCGCGCTCCCATCGCCGCCAGCTTGTCGACGAAGAAGAGGCGAGACTCGAACATCTTCTCGTGCATCATTATCAGGCCATCACATTGAGTCGCAGTAACGATGGCAATGGACATCGTATCGGCGGGAAACGCCGGCCACGGCTGGTCTTCGAGCTTGGGCACGTGTCCGCCCGAATCGGCCTGAATCTTCCGGCTCTGGTTGGCGGGGACGATGAGATCATCGCCGTCCACCGTGCAAGTGATCCCCAGCCGCTCGAAACCCATCCGGGTGGAGCGCAGGTGCTCGATGCCGGCGTTCTCGATGCGAAGCTCCGACTGCGTCACCGCCGCCAAGCCGATGAACGATCCGACCTCGATGTGATCGGGACCGATGGTGTGGGTGACGGGAACGCTGCCGATAGTGTGACCGCCTTCGATCGTCATCGTGTTCGTGCCGATACCGGTGATCACCGCGCCGAGCGCGATGAGGAACTGCGCCAGATCCTGGACGTGCGGCTCGCTCGCGGCATTGCGGAGAATCGTCGTGCCCGTCGCCGCCGCAGCAGCGACAAGCGCGTTCTCCGTGGCGGTGACGCTCGGCTCGTCGAGGAACACGTCGGCGCCCTTGAATCCTTTCACGGACATCGAGAGCATCGCGCCGTGCTCGACCTTCGCGCCGAGCTGTTCCAGCGCTAGGAAGTGCGTATCCAACCGGCGGCGTCCGATCACGTCCCCGCCGGGCGGAGGAAGGGTGATCTGGCCGCAGCGCGCGAGGAGCGGCGCGGCGAGCAGGATGGACGCGCGAATCTTCGCGCACAGGGTCGGATTCAGATCGTTCGGCCGGATCTCCTTGGCGTGGATGTGCAGCGAGTTCCTTCCCGCCCACTCGATCGACGCGCCAACCGATTTGATCAGCTCGACGAGGGTCTCGAGGTCGCGAATTCTCGGAACGTTCTCGAGTACGACTGGCTTTTCCGACAGCAGTGCGGCAGCGACTATCGGCAGCGCCGCATTCTTGTTCCCGGAGGGCCGGATGGAGCCTTTGAGTTTGGTGCCGCCTTCGACGATATACTGAACTGCGGGCATGAAGCTCCTCTATGGCATTGCCGCCGGGTTGAGCGGCCAAAGCGTGTTGCGCAAATATATCCCGCAGACCACTCTTTGTACCGCTTGACCGGCTACTGTAAAGATGGCCTCTCACTTGCACAATTCGCGCATATGACAGCACTGATGTCGTCCGCGGGAGCGCTGCTGCTTCAAGCGGCGAGAGCTCTCCCCGACACCATTGTCACCAAGCAGGTGACGACGGACCCGGGTATGCTCGGCAGAATCACAAGCATTGCAACTGTCGTGCTGACGTTCACGTTCATCGCCCTTTCGGCCGCGCTCATCCCGGCAGCGTGGAACTTCCGCAAGAGCTACAAGAAGATCAGCAACATGCTGGACAAGGTATACGGCGACGTGAATCCGATAATGCGTCACGCGAGCACTATCGCCGACAACGTGGATTACATCTCCACGTCCGTACGTGTGGACATACAGCAGCTGAGCAAGACGATCGCAGCCGCGAACCAAAGCATGCTCGGAGCGGTAAAGGCGGCGGAAGCGAGAATCAATCAGCTCAACGCGCTGTTGGAAGTGGCGCAGGAAGAAGCGGAGTCCGCGTTCATCGCGACCGCTTCGACGCTGCGCGGCGTACGGACTGGAATCAACCAGGCATTTGAGGGGGAGGATCTAGAAGATGGCTACTACAGCGAAGACGGGACCGACGACGACGAAGAGCCGCGCCCGCGTATCAAACCACGAGAAGGATCTGGACGAGGGGCGTGAGCAGCAGCTCGACCTGCTGACCGCCGCTCTTCTCGGCGCCGCTGTCGGCGCCGGAATCACCCTGCTCTTCCGGACCGGGCCGTCAGGCCGGCGTCCGGTGCGACCGGTACTCGACTTTGCCGGCCGCGGCGCGCGCATCGGCGGCGCGGCCGGTCTCGCGGGAGCGAAATGGGCGGGCGGGCGTGCTGCCGAAGGCGCGAGATGGGCGGCCCCATACGCCGAGCGCGGCTGGAGAACCGCACGCGATAAAGGCTCGGACCTCGTAGACAGAATTCCGTTCGAGGATATGGCCGAACAGGTCCGCGACTACGTCGATCACGCGCGCGAGACGATCAACGACGTCGTCTCTGATGAGCTGCAGGATCTGCGCAAGGCGGTCCGCCGCCAGCGCAAAAAAATCGGTATCTAGTACGGCCCGACCGATGACGCGCGGCTACCGCGTCGCACCGTGGGCAATCGCGCTCGCGGTGCTTCTCGCGCTTGTTCTGGTTCCCTCCGACGCGCACGCCTGGACTCCGGGCACGCACGTCTTCCTCGGCGAGGCGATTTTGCG
>JALYYD010000163.1 GCA_030946775.1 Gemmatimonadota bacterium | reverse complement strand
CTGCCGAGATCCGAACGACGTCCCTCTGCAGCGACCAGAAGTGCGCGAGCACCCAGTGTGAAGCCAGCACCGGCTGGGCGCGCTGAAGATGAGTGTACGCCGGCATTGTCGTGGACCGGAGCTTTTCCGCGTGGCCGACGAGCGTCGCCTGTAGCTGGCGGATCGCCGCTTCGATCTCTTCGCAGGCAGCGGCGCACCATAGTCGCGATCCGGTCGCCACCTGATCGTTCCGGCTACGCCCCGTGTGGAGCTTGGAAGCGACGTCGCCGACCGCCTCGTGAAGAAGGCGGTCGACCATAGTGTGCACGTCCTCATCCTGCGGATCGACGATTTCGCCTGCTTCTATCCTTTGCGCAACGGCCTCGAGTCCACGACGAATCGTGTCTGCTTCGGGGGGGGTGAGCACGCCCGCGTCACGGAGTGCGAGGGCCCAAGCACGAGACAGGCGGATATCGAACGGCCAGAGCCGGAAATCGACACCGATCGATCTGTTAAGCGCATCGAGGGCGGCGGCGGTTGGGGATGCAAACCTGCCGCCCCAGAGCTTGTGGCTTTCCGGAGCGCTCATAGGGACGAAAGCGTCAGACGGTGGCAAGCGTAGCGGGCTCGCCGGTACCAGAGGAGGAAATTACTTCCCCGGCCAGCTCCTGGTCCCGAAGCGCGCGGACTCTGGTGGGCAGGCCGTATAGCCGAATGAATCCGGCAGCGTCGCTCTGCTGGTAAACATCATCCTCGCCGAACGTAACGAACCGCTCGTCGTAGAGCGCGTAGCGGCTCTTCCGGCCGATCGGAGCGACAGAACCCTTGAAGAGACGGAGGCGAACTTCTCCGGTGATTCGCTGCTGCGTGACGCTTACGAATGCATCATATGCCTCGCGTTCCGTGCTCCACCAACGACCTTCGTAAACGATGTCGGCGTAGTGTGGCGCGATCTCATCCTTCGCGGCGAGCGTGCGACGATCGAGCACCATCTGCTCGAGCTCGCTGTGTGCCAGATAGAGGAGAGTGCCTCCCGGAGTCTCATAAACGCCGCGCGACTTCATTCCCACGAGACGGTCTTCAACGATGTCGATGCGTCCGACGCCGTGCCGCCCGCCGATCTCATTGAGCGCGGTGAGAAGCGCAACCGAACCCATTTTCGTTCCGTTCACGGAAACCGGCGTGCCCGCTTCGAATCCGATGACAATCTCTTCCGGCTTGTCCGGCGCCTTCGTCGGATCGGCGCTCAGCATAAACAGGTCGGACGGCGGGGCAGCGTCCGGATTCTCGAGCACCCCCCCCTCGTGCGAGATGTGCCAGATATTCCGGTCGCGCGAATAGATCTTCTCACGCGTGGCGGCGACGGGGATCCCGTGCTGTTCCGCGTAAGCGATAGCATCTTCGCGGGAGCGAATGTCCCATTCCCGCCACGGGGCGATGATCGGCAGCTCGGGAGCGAACGCGGCGTAGGTGAGCTCAAAGCGGACCTGATCGTTGCCTTTCCCGGTGCAGCCGTGGGCGAGCGCATCGGCCCCGACCCTTCTCGCCACCTCGACCTGGCGGCGCGCGATAAGCGGACGTCCCATAGAGGTGCCAAGCAAGTACTTGCGACCGTAAATGGCACCGGCGCGGAGGGTCGGCCAGACGAAATTCTCGACGAACTCCTGGCGTAGATCTTCCACGTAGCACTCGTCGGCACCGGAGGCGATGGCCTTGGCGCGAACGCCTTCCAGCTCATCTCCCTGTCCGATGTCGGCGGCGACACAAATCACGCGCGCGTCGTACTTCTCCTTGAGCCAGGGAACGATGATGGATGTGTCGAGTCCGCCTGAATAGGCGAGGGCGATGGTCTTGATCATTGGCCTATCAATAAGTATGCAATAAGAACGAATAAATAGTCACAAAACAGCGCTGCGTCAATGGCTATCGGGCTCGCCGGCCAGCGCTTTGATGCGGCGCATCACGCGGTCGCGGGCGGCTACCGAACGACAAATGATAAGAATCGTGTCGTCCCCGCCGACAGTGCCGAGGATGTCGGACCAGGCCTCGCCGTCGAGGGCGGCGGCGATCGGCTGGGCGCCACCCGGAACGGTGCGCAGGACGAGCATCTCGCTCACCCCGTCGACGCGCATAAAAAGCTGTGGCAGAAGGGTCTCGAGGGCGGCCCTGCTCTCCTCGATACTGCCGTCAGTAACGCCGTAACGGGCGCCTTCGGCGGTGGGGACGCGGGCGAGACGGAGCTCGCGCATATCACGAGAGAGAGTGGCCTGCGTCACGTCCCAGCCCCGCTGCAGGAGCATCTTCCGAAGATCTTCCTGGCTGCTCACCACACGATTGGCGACGATCTCAAGAATGGTGTCGTGCCGCTCCCGCTTGTTGGCCATCGGAGAATTGGGTTGAGATGTGTTCACAGTTTACCCAGGTTGGGGCCCGGGAGCCACCGCGAATGGCCTTCGCGGCATTTTCCGCGCAGGACCCGCTGGCGCCGGTGGCGCCACTCATGTAATGTTATGCACTAATTATGCATAATATTCCGGTCGGAGTTCTTGGCGCGAGCGGGTACGCGGGAAGGGAGCTTTGCGAGCTGATTGCGGAACACCCGCAACTCACGCTCGCCTTCGCCACCGCGAACGAACAGCGAGGGCAGCGCGCAAGGTTCGGCGGCACGGACGTCGTTTTCACGGCCACCGACGATGCTCCGCTCGAAAAAGCGGAGCTGATATTCTCGGCGCTGCCGCACGGTGCGTCGAGCGCTTGGGTGGATAGATCGAAGTCGGCGGGGGCCCGTGTGGTCGATCTCTCCCAGGATCTACGGCCGGGCACCGGACCAGACGGCATACCATACGGACTCCCTGAGCTGTTTCGCGCCGATGTCGACAAAGCAAGGGTCGTCGCCAATCCCGGCTGTTATCCGACCAGCATGCTCCTCGCGCTCGCGCCGTTATTGTCTGGAGGCGGAATACCCGCGGGCTCGACGATTAGCATCGCCGCGTCAAGCGGGGTAACTGGCGCGGGCTATTCTCCGAAGCCGGAGCTGATGTTCGGCGAGGTGGCGGAAAACTTCCGCGCCTACGCCGTCGGAAATGGACATCGCCATCTAACGGAGGTTCGCGCCATTGTCAGTCGGCTCGGTGGTGACGCCGACGTGTTGTTCACACCACACCTCCTGCCGGTCGCGCGCGGAATCCTCGCGACGATCACAGTTCCCGTTACCGACTTCGGGGAGAACCCGACGGAACTTTGGCGATCGTATTATGCCGGCGAACGATT
Source organism: Gemmatimonadota bacterium (assembly GCA_030946775.1). Lineage (GTDB taxonomy): Bacteria > Gemmatimonadota > Gemmatimonadetes > Gemmatimonadales > Gemmatimonadaceae > UBA4720. The sequence goes on along the minus strand of JALYYD010000163.1, from coordinate 73,528 downwards.
CGTGCGCATCGTCGATTCGCCGCCGGCGCTTCGCGATGTGGTGCGGACGAACTCCGCGGCGATAAGCGTGATGAAAGCCGAAGGCGTGAGACATCCGACGCTCATCATTATTTCTGCGATAGACAATCTCGTGAAGGGAGCGGCGGGGCAAGCGGTCCAGAACGCGAATCTGATGCTCGGGCTCGATGAATCCGCGGGACTGGTGGCGTAATGCGGGTAGTCAAGCTGGGCGGAAGGGCGCAGAACGACGCGGTTCTTCCGCGCGCGATTAACGATGCGTGGAACCTCGCGAAAGGGAACTTCTGCGTTGTCCATGGCGGCGGCGACGAGATCACGGCGCTTCAGGTGGCGCTCGGAAAGAAGCCGACGTTTGTGAACGGTCGGCGCGTTACCACAGCCGACGACATTCAGCTGCTGCGAATGGTGCTTTCCGGAGTGATCAACAAGCGGCTGGTAAGCACCTTCAACCAGGCGGGTGCGAAGGCGGTCGGATTGTCGGGCGAGGACGGAACGTTGATCTCGGCGCGAAGAGGAAAAAAGGGAGATGGACTCTTCGAGCTGGGCGCGGTCGGGACTCCCGAGAGCGTCAACGCGCCGCTGCTGAAGAGCCTGATCGCGAGCGGGTACATGCCGGTGGTTTCTCCCGTAGGGAGCGACGTAGATCTGACGTCGGGGGGAGCTCTGAACGTCAACGGAGACGATGCGGCGGCGGCGATAGCAGCAGCCCTTGAGGCCGATGAGCTGCTCTTCGTGGCTGACGTTCCAGGCGTAATGCGCGGAGACGCCGTCATCGCGGAGGTTGAACTCGCCGAAGTCGGCGAGCTGGTGAAGCAGGGAATCGTGAGCGGCGGGATGACAGCGAAGCTCGATGCTGCGAAAACGGCATTAGTGGGCGGGGTTCGGCGAGTCCGAATTTCGGACATTGGAGGAATAATGGATGAAGCGCGCGGGACGATCGTGACGTCGCAGCGGGGGACGAGATGACTTCGCTCACTCTTCCACTTGAGGCAGCAGCCGAAAAGGCGATTGCTGCGCCGACAGAGCTGGCCGCGGTGTACAAGCGGGCGCCAATGAAGCTCGTCCGCGGCGAGGGTGTCGAGCTCATCGACAGCGATGGAAACCGCTATCTCGACTTTGTCAGCGGCATCGGAGTCAACGCGCTCGGATATGGAGACAAGGGGATCGAGCGCGCGATCGCCGATGCTGTCGCGACGGGCCTGATCCACTCGTCAAATCTTTATCGCACGGAGCCGGGCGAGGAGCTTGCGGCGGAGCTCACGCGACTCTCGTTCGCCTCCAAGGTTTTCTTCTGCAATTCGGGCGCTGAAGCGAACGAAGGGGCGTTCAAGTTTGCGCGAAAGTGGGCGCGAAGCACCGGTAACTCTGCAAAAACGGAAATAGTCGCGCTCCGCGGCGGATTTCACGGAAGACTGTTCGCCTCACTCGCAGCGACGGACAGGCCTTCATATCGCGCGCCGTTCCGTCCGCTGGCCGGCGGTATTTCAATTTGCGAGCGGGATCTCACGGAGCTCTCCGCCTCGCTCGATGAGGAAACGGTCGCCGCCGTGATCGTCGAACCGGTGCAAGGCGAAGGGGGCGTTCGCGTTCTCGCTGCCGGATTCCTGACCAAGCTGCGTGAGCTGACCAAAAGAAAGAACATCGCTTTGATATTCGACGAGATTCAGTGTGGGCTCGGGCGGACCGGACATCTTTTCGCATATGAGCGTGTGGACGTCGTGCCCGACATCGTCACACTGGCAAAGCCGCTGGCGGGAGGGTTGCCGATGGGTGCCGTCCTGCTGACGGAGGAAATCGGATCGGCGATGAACGCTGGCGAGCACGGCACCACCTTCGGTGGCGGCCCGCTCGTGGCATCGGTGGCGAAGCACGTCGTTGGCCGGCTTTCGGATCCTGCCTTGCTCGCGACAGTGCGAGCGAATGGACAATGGCTTGGCGAGCGGCTTGGCGCGTTTGCGGAGCGATCAAGCCGGGTGAGGGCGGTGCGCGGAGCGGGAATGATGTGGGGGATCGACGTCGTTCAGCCGGCTGCCGAAGTCGTCCGGAAGGGCTGGGCGAACAAGCTGCTCACACTTACGGCCGGAGACCACACTGTTCGTCTCCTTCCTCCGCTGGTGATGTCGCGCGCGGATTTGGAACGAGGGGTCGAGAAGCTGATCGCGTCCATAGAGGAGTGAACGCTCGCGGTGGAGAGGGGTGGCAGATATGATATTGGCTCGCTCCCTACCTCTCTCAATGCAGAAAAACAAAACACTTCTTACAGCGCTCGCATTCAGTCTGTTGGCACCGGCGTGTGTCGCGCCGCCCGTGGCCACTAAGCCGATTGTATCGGCGCCCGACACCCTCGAGGCTCGGCGGCTTTTCGAGGCGAACATAGACGCGATTCATAAGCGCAATCGTGAAGCGTATCTAGCAACTTATTTTCACGGTCCGACGCTGGCCCGGAATGGACCCGCCGGCCTCGAGCTTGGATACGAAGGTTGGGGCGCACGGCGAGACTCGACGTGGCCGGACACGCTAATCGCGCGGGACCTGAGGGTGGTACCCATCGCTCCGGGTGTGGTGTATGGAACCTATTGCTACACCGTCACGCAACATGACACGACGGCGAGTGGTGTATCCGAGCGGGTATTCGTGAAGACGGCCGCCGGCTGGAAAATCGCCGTTACAACGGCGTTTGGGCAGCCCGTTGGGACGGTGCCGAAATGCAACTAGCAAAACCCTTGAGGTCTTGATTGAATGAGACGACCGTGGCTCGCAGTTCTCATCTTGACGATGTATCTGCCATTTGCCGCTCCGGCGGGAGGGCAGCTGGCGACCAGTCGCGACACCGTCACCCCGCGTCTCGTCGTGTTCCTGACGATTGACGCGATGCGGGCGGATTATCTGGAGCGATTCGACCCACAGCTGACCGGGGGGTTGGCGATGCTCTATCACGGTGGCGCGGTGTTCACCAATGGACATCAGGATCACGCGATCACCGAGACTGCGCCAGGTCACGCGTCGACGATGTCGGGTCGATTCCCTGTTCACACCGGCATCTCTATGAACAAGTTCGGAGTCAACGACACCACTGTATTTCTAGTCGACGCCGGCGACACAGCGGCTTCTCCATTCCGGTTCAAGGGCACAACGCTCACCGACTGGCTGGCCGCGAAGGATTCGCGAACTAAAGTGTTGTCCGTGTCTCGCAAGGACCGCGGGGCCATTCTCCCAATCGGGCAATCAAAGCGGGACGTGTATTGGTTTGCCCATAACGGTCTATTTACCACGAGCACATACTACGCCGACACGCTTCCCACCTGGGTCCAGAAATTCAACGCGCGACGGCCTTATCTGAAGTACGCCGGGAAAACCTGGAACCCGCTGCTGCGGGAATCAGAGTATCCGGAGCCGGACAGCGTTCCCCTCGAGGATGCCGGGGGTGAATTCACATTTCCCCACATTCTGAGTGCCGACACGGTATATCTGCCACAGCTGCTGCCCGGGTTCCCCTGGATGGACGACCTGACCCTCGATCTGGCCTGGAGCGGGATGCGCGCGCTCAATTTGGGCGGGGGCCCAGAGACCGACATCCTGGCAATTTCACTTTCTACGACGGACGCAATCGGACACCGATACGGTCCCGATTCCCGGGAGATGCACGATCAGATATTGAGGCTCGATCGTGCTTTGGGAGTTTTTTTCGATTCATTGTTCAAAGTGCGGGCGAGAAACGAGGTGGTGATAGCGCTCACCGCGGATCACGGATTGACGCCATTTCCGGAGGTCCACGCGCACGATCCGAATGCCCGCGCGCGGCGTGTAGACTGGTATCCGGTCGTGCGCGCATTTCGTGCCTCCCTTCAGGCGAGAGGGGCTCAACCGGATGCGCTCGCTGTCGACGACGGAGTTCTCACCCTCGATCGACAGGAGCTGAAGCGCGCGCGAATAAATGCCGACTCGCTCGTCACCGCCTTCAGGAAGGCAGTGCTCGAGGTTCCGGGGGTCATCAGGGCGGACAGGATAAAGGATCTAATGCGTCAGGATACAACCCGCGACGTAATTGCAAGGCGCTGGCTGCACATGTTCGACGACAAGTCGGGAGCTGAGTTGGTTATCACCGCCGAGCCCTATGACTATGTGAGGAACAACACCCAGGCTCAGCACGGAGTCGCCTACGATACAGACACGCACGTGCCGATCATTTTTTATGGCGCACAGTTTCGGCGCGGGAAGTATCCTGAATTCACAAGGGTGGTGGACATGGCCCCTACGCTCGCGGCAGTGGTTCACGTGCGTCCGCTCGAGAAACTTGACGGACACGTGCTCACTTCTGCCATACTCGATTTCCGCGCTGACAAATGACATCTGACTCGGCAACGATTTACCCGCCCGAGGGTGGGAGCGAGCATCTCTATCCATACAACATCCTTCTCGAGCGAATCGACGGTGTGATAGGCGAGTGGAGAACGCTCGTCAAGCGCGAACCCTGGTCGCAAATACCGGGTGACCGGCTGATAGACGCGTTCCCGGAAATTCTTCCGAAAATGTTTCGGCTCGCCGGGATGGGCGCCGTCAGTATCGACGGCGAGCTTTCCGAGGTAATCTCCGCAGCGCACGGGTACTTCAGGCGCACCGATGGTGTCCCGCTCGCGGCGCTCGCCGAGGAATGGAATCTGGTCAAGCGGGCGTGCTGGAAGATACTGAGCGGCGCAGGCGTCGAGTCATCGGCGCTAGCGTCGGCGCTGCAGCGAATCGACGGACTGGTGGATGACGCGATCGGCTTGAGTCTTCGCGGATATTATGCGCCGGAGCTGAACGAGCTGAAAGGAAAAGGCCTCGAGCGCCGCGACGGAATTGACGAACGCCGCACGAATACGCCTAACAGACGGACATGAAACTTCGACCTGCTGTCGCGCTCACGTTTGTCCTTGCCGGTGCGGCTCGAGCGCAGGGGCCGGGCTACACTGCCGGAGAGATGGCAAAGGAACGATCTCTCGAATCCGCTCTCGTTTCTCTCGCCAGCGCCGACACGGCGCGACAGCATTCGCGCGCACTATCGGCGAGGCCGCACATGGCGGGCACAGCGCAGCAGCTGGAGCGCGCGCAGTCGTTGTTGAGCGGCAGCTGATCGCCGGCGCGGAGCCGATCGAGCTCGACGGCAAATCGTCGCGCGGCGTGTTGCTGCTGCACGGATTCGGTGATACTCCGCAGACGCTCAGTTATCTCGCTTGCGGGCTGAATGCAGCCGGCTATGGCGTTCACGCTCCGCTGTATCCCGGGCACGGCACAAGCGTCGCCGAGTTTTTTTCGTCAACGGCCAACGAGTGGATCGCCAGCGCGAGAAGCGCGCTCGATCGAATGCAGGCGGGATGCGAATCTGTTTCAATCGTTGGACTATCAATGGGTGCCGCAATCGGCGCCATTCTCGCGGCTGAGTCGGCCAACATCGACTGTCTGGTGCTCATCGCTCCATATCTCCGGATTCCGTTCTGGGCGCGCATCGCACTGCGCGCGCGGTGGATATGGGATCCATTTGTCGGAGAGATCGAGGCGCGCAGTCCGCGTTCTGTCCAGGATCGGAGTGAACGCGACAAGAGCCTGGGCTATGGGGTGGTCAACGGAGCAACGATGGCAGAGCTCGCGCGTGTGGTGCGAAAAGCGCGGTCATCGCTTCCGACCGTTACGGCCCCGACATTGGTGATTCAATCACGGGAGGATCCTCGGGTCGCTCCGAAGATGGCATCGAAAGCATTGGAAAGGATCGGGGCGAAGGAGAAAAGGCTCGTCTGGACTAAAACCGGCGGGCACGTGCTCACCGTCGACTTCGGGCGCGACGACGTAATCGCGGATACCATTGACTGGATAAAGCGGTGGGGCGGGTAGCCGGACCAATCGTCGGCCCGGCTACCCTGGAACACTAGAACCTGTCGTGGACGAACTCGGTCACCGTGCCTACCGCCCGTTCGCCGAGTCCCGCTGCTTGATGAACCACTCCGGCGGCGACTCGTTTCACTCTGCGTGCGGTGGGACCGCTTGCGGCGCGCTTGACCCGCTTGACGGCGGCGGCGGCAGATTTCCTTGCCGACCTGGCGCGTGATTGACTCTTCCGCGCGCTCTTGCGAACGGTTTTTCTCGCCGCCGCGGGACCGCGCTTACGAGTAGTCTTTCTTTTGGCGGATGATTTACGTGCGCCGGACGCAGCTCTCTTCCGGCTCGCCCCGCTCGACTTGCGCGCGGAGGATTTGCGCGCCGAACTGGAACGACCGCCCGATTTGCGTGAACGCGCGCTGGTTTTTCTGGATGTTGCCATGGAAAAGGCTCCGTAAGTAGGAAGTTCGCGTATGCAAGGAGCAAAATCCGCGCACAACCGGGTGAAACGGGAAGATCAGAGTATCCGAGTCTCTCCCGGGCGGGGGATCCAGAGCCGATTCGAGTCGAATCCAGCCTTGCTCCACGCCTGTCGCATTAGCAACGGCGGGTCTTCGACCGGCTCGTCGGTCAGCTTGAACGTGCCCCAATGGGTTGCGAGCACGAGGGGCAGATCCTTCTTCTCCGGCGCGAGCATGGCGACGGCCTTCACGCACTCCTCCGGGTCCATGTGCACCGAGCGCATGAACCACCTCGGGTCGTAGGCGCCGATTGGCATCAACGCCAAATCGAAGGGGCCGTACTCGCGGCCGATATTGGTGAACGAAGGATTGAGCGCGGTGTCGCCGGCGAAGTACACGCGATGGGATGAGGACGAAAGCACCCATCCGCACCACAAAGTCCGGTCCCGGTTGAACGGGCTCCTCCCGGAGAAGTGCTGTGCGGGAACGCAGGTCAGCGCGACTCCCCCGACTTCACCGCTCTGATGCCAGGTCATCTCCTCGATGTCACGCACTCCAAGGGAGCGAAGGAATTTCCCGACGCCAAGCGGAGCTCTCCAAGCCGCTGCCGGAAAGCGTGATATCAAGCGACGGGCGGTTCGCTCGTCCAGATGATCGTAGTGATCGTGCGATATTACGATTGCATCAATGATCGGAAGCTCATCGAAAACAATTCCGGGCGCAGAAATCCGCCGCGGACCTGCAAACGAAAGCGGTGATGCCCTGTCGCTCCAGATTGGGTCGGTGAGGATGTTCAGTCCACCGAGCTGAAGCAATGCGCTGGTGTGCCCTATCCACGTAGCAGTCAGCTGATTTGGCGCGGCACGCGGGGCGATGAATGAAGGTAGAACAGCCAGAAGGCCGTCAGCCGGAATTGTCGCCGGGCGCTTCCTGCGCTCCACCATCCACCTGATCGCATCCTTGAATCCGTGCTCCTCGAATTCGGGCCACGGGTTCACAAACCGATGGCCCTTCCGTTGCGGATGATCGAGCATCACGTTGACTAGTTCCATCCCTGAAGAATATCGAATGAAAAAGTTTACATTGCTCGCGACTGTGCTTGCGGCGTGCGCCCGCACAGCCCCCGTTCTGCTTCCAACGGTACGGATGGAGATGCCGGTGCCTGCGGGGGTCCTGATGGCAGAGAAATCCAATGCTCCGGTCAAGAGCGACAGTGTCTATAGAACCGAGCGGGACGATCCATTCTACACCACGAACAGGGCAGATTGGCCGGGGCCGAATCTGTTCCACTCGTCGAGCGGGGCGCCCGGCCCAGAATACTGGCAGCAGCGGGCAGATTATCGAATCAGCGCCACGCTCGACACGGCGGCGAAGACGATAGCGGGCACCGTCGCCATTCTCTACACGAACAATTCGCCGGATACCCTTCGTTACGTCTGGCTGCAACTGGACCAGAACGTGTACCAGCCGGGCAGCGAGGGCTCGGTGCTTTTTGGTTCCGATTCACGCTGGGGCGTGAGCGGATTTCAAGGCGGCTATTCGCTGCGGGATGTGGCGGTCAACGGATCCGCTGTTGCGCCGCGTGTGAATGGAACGATGATGCGTCTCGATCTCCCGGCGCCGTTGAAACCGAAGGGCGGGACGGTCTCCCTTTCGATGGCCTTTAGCTTCCGGGTCCCCGACCACGGATCAGACCGGATGGGGCGAGACGGCCCTCTCTACGAAATCGCGCAGTGGTATCCGCGGATGGCGGTCTACGATGATGTCAGGGGATGGAATACCGACCAGTACCTCGGCCAGGGTGAGTTTTATCTGGAGTATGGCGACATCGAGTACGCGATCACCGCACCGGCGGGATTCACAGTCGCCGGCAGTGGTACTCTCGAGAACACGAGTGAAGTTCTTACACCAAAGCAGCGGAACAGACTCGCGCGCGCGGCGCAGTCGAATGAAGTGATCGGAATCATCACTGCCGACGAAGCGAAAGCGCCGGCGACTATGGGAACGCGAACTTGGAGGTTCAGCGCCAAGCGGGTGCGCGACGCGGCGTGGGCGGCCGCGCCGGATTTTCGCTGGGATGCGACGAGCTGGAATGGAGTTCTTTGCCAGGCGTTCTATGAATCTCCAAAGGCAGGGAAGGCGTGGGAGTCCGCCGCGGAGCAAACGCAGTGGACCATTCGACATTTTTCGGAGACGTTCTATCCCTATCCGTATCCGCAGGCGACGAGCGTAGCCGGCCCGGTAAGCGGAATGGAATACCCGATGTTCGTGATGGTCGAGTACGGCAGCGACGATCCCGCCTCAATTTTTGCGGTGCTCAATCACGAGCACGGGCACGAATGGTTTCCTATGGTCGTGGGCTCGAACGAGCGTCGTTACGCGTGGATGGACGAGGGGTTCAACACATACATCGACGCGTTCGCGCTGGAAGCTCGCAACCCGGGAACGAACTTTTACCACGCGTACCTCGGCGTTTGGCAGACTGCAGTTCGCACGAAGAGCGAGTCGCCATTGATGACTGCGCCGGACCGCGTTGACGTCAGCGGCCTGAGCTCGACCGGTTACCGAAAGCCGGGAGTAGTGCTGCTCACGCTACGGAATCACGTCGTTGGCCCGGAGCTCTTCGACGCATCGTTCCGCCAGTACATACACGACTGGGCGTTCAAGCATCCGACCCCAGGCGATTTCTTCAGATCAATCGAAAATGGAACAGGGCGCGATTTGTCCTGGTTCTGGCGGAGCTTCTTCTACTCGACGGACGTGCTTGACATCGGAATAGACAGTGTGTCACAGCGAGGCGACGGCGCCGGATCGACAATGACGATCTCGCTGCGACGATTTACGAGCATTCCCTTTCCCGTCGCGCTGCGTGTCGCGTATTCCGACGGGACGGCGGAGGATTTCAAGCTTCCGGTGGAGATCTGGGCCAGGTCGGACAGATATGACGCGGAGCTTCCGGCGAAGGGCAAGGTAGTCGGAGCCCGCTTGTGGCCCGATCCGTCGGTTCCAGATTGGAATCCGGGCAACGATACGTGGGGATTTCCACCACCCGCCGATGCCGATCACCCCGTCACGCGCGGCCGCTGAGAGTTGGTCTTAGTCGCCGCATCCGGGTAAATTGAAAAGTGGTCATTATCTGAACGTCTGAGAGGAAATACGTAGATGCCGGATTTCGGGAGCTGGGCGAGCGCCTGGTGGAAGCCAGTCCTGTTCATAGTAGTTGCGGGGCACCTGACCAATGTGTCGGTGACATTGTTCCTTCATCGCGCGCAAACGCACCGTGGCGTAAGGCTTCATTATCTGGCGGCGCTTCCGATGCGGCTTTGGCTTTGGATGTCGACTGCCATTGTCACGAAGGAGTGGGTGGCGTGCCACCGCAAGCATCACGCATTCGCGGACCGGGAAGGCGATCCGCACAGCCCCGTTATCGAAGGGCTTCGCAACATCGTGCTGAAGGGGGCCTTCTACTATAGAAAGGCGGTGCGCCAGCCCGGAGTTCTCGAGAAGTACGGAAAGGGAACACCGAACGACTGGCTCGAGCGCCATCTTCTCTCGCCGTTGAACTGGGTCGGCATACTCGTGATGCTGAGCGTTGACATTTATCTGTTCGGATTTTTCGTTGGCCCAATCGTGTGGGGCATTCAGATGATCTGGATTCCGTTCTGGGCGGCGGGAATCGTCAACGGCGTCGGCCACGCGGTCGGATACCGGAACTTTGAAGTTAAGGACGAGAGCAGGAACATCTCGCCGATCGCGATCTGGCTTGGTGGAGAAGAGCTGCACAACAATCACCACGCCGACCCGCGCTCTCCGAGCTTCCGCCGCAAGTGGTTCGAGTTGGACATCGGCTGGGTTTACCTTCGCGTCCTGTCGTTTTTCGGCCTCGCTCGCATCGAAGCCACGCGCCCGTAATTCGCGTGCCGGCGACCGTTACCTGCGCCCGCTGCGGACAATCGCGCGAGGGATTTGAGCGCGCGCCGTTCCCCGGCCCCATTGGCGCTCGGGTAGTCGAGGGCATTTGCCGCGACTGCTGGGGACAGTGGCTGAAGCAACAGACGATGCTCATCAACCATTACGGCCTCAACGTGATGGACCCGCAGGCGCGGGCATTTCTCACGCGCAACATGTCGGCATTTCTCTTCAAGACCGAAGCGGGAGCTGACATCGATACGTCAAAAAAGGGAACGATCGAGCACTGATGAAGAACGAATTGCTGCGTTTCGCGCCGTTTCTTGGCGCCCTGTCGCTCGCGTGCGCTTCGGCAGCGGGAAGCAATGCTTCGGTGAGCGCTCCTTCCGGAAAAACGCCGTGGGCGGATTCGGTGCTGGCATCGCTGACCTTGCGCGAGAAAGCGGCGCAGCTCGTCTGGGCGTTCTCCCTAGGAGATTACGTCCCCGATGACTCGCCCGCGTGGCGTCAGGTTTCGGGCTGGATCACTAAAGAGCACATCGGAGGGTTGATCATCTCCGTTGGGTCGCCGCTCGAAGTTGCCGGCAAGATCAACCGCATGCAGGCGCTGAGTAAGGTGCCGCTCATATTCAGCGCTGATTACGAGACCGGCGCGGGGATGAGAGTGCGCGGCGGTTATTTTCTGCCAAACGCGATCGACCTCGGCGGCGCAACGGTATTCCCGCCGGAGATGGCGATGGGTGCGACCGGCGATCCGAGTCTCGCGTACGCACAGGGGAAAGCGACCGCGATCGAGGCGCGCGCCCTCGGGGTGCAGATCGACTTCACTCCCGTGCTGGACGTGAACAACAATCCCGGTAACCCAGTCATCAACACCCGCTCGTACGGCGAAGACCCGCAGCAGGTGGCGCGGTTCGGCGAAGCGATGGTGCGCGGGCTGCAGGACAACGGGATGATCGCGACGGGGAAGCATTTCCCCGGGCACGGCGACACTGAAACCAACTCACACCTCGCGCTCCCGGTCGTGAATGTCTCTCGTGAGCGCCTCGAAAGCGTGGAGCTGGTTCCCTTCAAGGCAGCTGTGGCCAGCGGCGTCGGAGCGATCATGTCTTTCCACGGCGTCATGCCGGCCTTCGATTCGTCCGGTCTTCCCGCGACGCTTTCACACAACGTGATGACCGGTGTGCTGCGCGGAGAGCTGGGATTCAACGGTCTCATCATCTCCGACGCGATGGACATGAAGGGTGGCCTGATCCAGTTCGGGCTAGCGGGCGCCGTGAAGCGTGCAATTGCGGCAGGGCTCGATGTGATCCTTCAGCCCTCTGATGTCGTCCAGGCGATCGATGCCATCGTGGCCGGTGTCAACGAGGGAGCGTACACGGAAGCGCGGCTGAATGAATCCGTGCTTCGCGTGCTTCGGGCGAAGGAGCGGCTCGGGCTTGGGCACAACCGGATGGTAGATCTCGCGAAGATTCCGTCAGTCGTGGGAGACAGCAGCAAGCTCGCGCTTGCCCGCCTGATCGCAGAAAGGTCGATGACCCTGGTGCGGGACTCAGCGAAGCAGGTTCCCCTGTCGCCGTCTTCCACGCTTCGCGTTCTGTCGATCACCGTGGCGAGCCGAACGGACCTCGGAGCGGGGAGCAGTTTCAACGCTGAGCTGCGGGCGCGATATCCGAACCTCCGTACGGAGTTGATCACCACGCAGGACCCAAGCGTGGATTACGAGCGAATGCGGGCGGCGTCCGACTCCGCCGATGTCACCGTCGTAAGCTCATATGTCGGACAGGTTTGGGACGCGACGAGCCTCAACGTCTCCTCGGGGTTCGCGTCGCTGATCAATTCGATGATCGATCGCGGGAAGGGGCCGATTGTGGTGTCATTCGGAAATCCGTATCTGCTGGAACAGCTGCCACGCGTGCAAACCTACTTCGTCGCGTGGGGCGGGTCGCCCGCGTCACAGGGCGCGGCGGCGCGCGCATTGGATGGTGGCGCGGCGATCTCAGGCCATTTACCCATCAGCATTCCGCCATACGTCTCGCGAGGAACCGGAATCCAGCTTCCAGTTCGAGCGCACTAGGCCGGCGGGAGCCGCTTGGGCGACGGCGCGAGAAAGCATCAATTGACGCGCGAGAAGAATCGTTCTATATCAGGAGCAGGAGCCGCCGTGTGTTCACAGACGTGGCGGCTCTTGACTTTAGTCGCACAAGGTGACTAATTCGCGGCATGACAGCGCCCCGCGGAAACAAGTCTGGCTTTAGTGTTGACCTGGTCGTTCTCACCGCGCTGACGAGTGAACTCGCCGTACTAGTTGGGAAGGGGAAGGGCGAGAGCAACCGCTGGTCGCTGCCGTGGGGAGTTCCGGTGCGATCCGAAACGCTCAATGCCGTGTCGGGAAGGCTGGCGACAAGCGCGGTGGGATCCAAGCCGGAGTGGATCGAGCAACTTGGGGCATTTGGTGATGGAAAGCGCCACCCTTCGCCGGCGCCACTCTCGGTTGCCTACGTTGCGGCTGTCCCCTACGAGACTGCCGTTCTCGAGCGGGGACTCCACTGGTTTCCGGTCCGCGATCTTCCCCTTCTCGCCCCCCGCCATCGCCTGATGGTAGACGCCGCGATCGAGGCGCTGAGATCGGCCATCGACCGCGCTCCGATTGCCTTCAGGCTGCTCCCCGATACGTTTACCCTCACTGAGCTTCAACAAATGTATGAGCTGCTGCTGGGTAAACGCTTACATAAGGCCAGCTTCCGACGTGCGTTGGAGGCCGCTGACCTCGTCGAAGCGACAAACGAATGGCGCAGCGAAGGGCGGGGCAGGCCGGCTCAGCTATACCGGTTCGGCCCTAAGCGCCGCCGGAAAACAGCCCGTGGCGTGCGATTTGACCTATTAATTGGCACTGGGGTATGAGGTATTCAGCATTGCGGCGGAGCGGCATTAGTTGCAATGTGTACATAAGGTAGCTTTTCCGTCGCCGGGAGTCTTATAGGCCATGTTGGCGTATCTGGACAGTTTGTGCGCGGCACTGCTGGGCAGAGACAGCGCGGAGATCCAGCGCCTTCTCGCGCTGCCTGCATCGCGCGACCTTCCTCGGCGTGTTCGCGAGGAGGCAGTCGCGATCTCTCGTGCGGGCACGCGCGGTTTCATGGCGCCTATTCACGCCCTGCACTTCTATTACAAGCTCACCCACATGGTTGACGAAACCGCCGATCACATTTTCGGTGACCAGGGTGGTGCGGCGCGTGATCCCGACGGCCAGATAGAGCTTCCTCTCCGGAAGGTCGGCGCGCGCTGACGCTACCGCTCGAGCAGACGCTTGAGCGAGTTCTTCTTTTTCATTTCGCGACTCCACACATCTCCGACCTCACGGAAGCGATCGGGCACGCTTCGAATCGTGAAGTCTTTCGGATCGAGGTCATCGTCGAGCTCGTCCCATAGCAGCGGAGTCGAAATAGGCGCCCCTGGTTTTGCACGGACGCAGTACGCACCCGCGATCGTCTTCCCCTTGATGTTCTGAAGGAAATCAACGTACACCATCGCTGCGCCCCGGGACTTTACCATTCGCTCAATGGTCGCCTCCCGCGGATGCTCCTCCGCGACCTTCGCGGCGATGAATTGTGCGACCAGCGTCGCTGCTTCGGTCGGAGTCTTGGGTGGAAGCGGAATATAGATGTGAAGCCCAGTCGAGCCCGAGGTCTTGACCCCGGCGTTCAACCCGTACTCATCGATGATCTCCTTGCACCAGCGCGCGACCTGCACGACCCGGGCGAAGTTTGCACGTGGACCCGGGTCCAGATCAACGACTGTGTAGTCGGCGAAACCAAGAGTCCCGACTCTCGAGTGCCACGGATCTACCGAGATCGCGCCGAGCTGGATGGTGTAGAGCAGAGTGGGAAGATCGCCGCCGATGAACCGATCCTGTTTCTCCCCCTCGTCGTTGACGATCGTCTGGACACGCACGCCGTGCGGAACGTTGTCCCCGGCGCGCTGCTGATAGAACGACGGCCCTTCGATTCCACCGGGGAATCGCTTCAGGACGAGCGGCCGGTCGGTGACCGTCGGAAGAATGAACTCGGCTACATCGGCATAGTAGCGCATCAGATCGCCTTTGCTGATTCGCTCTTTGGGGAAATAGATCTTCGAGAGATTTGACACCTTGAGCGTGACGCCCTTTGCGAATCCGAGCGTGCCGTCGCCGCCGGATGATTCGATCTCGTCCAGCTGTGCCGAGATCGAGCCGGCAACGGAGACTGATCGCTTTCCGCCTGCGCTCGCACGGCGTGTTGCCTTGCCCGCGGTTTTCTTGACGGCAGACGTTTTCTTGACGCGGCGTGCGGCAGCGCTCTTTCGGGCTGCGGGTTTCTTTTTCACCGTCTTTCTCTGCACGCTGGTGCTCTCTCTTCCAACGTCACGCGCCTTCTTGTCATCTCTCACTCCCAGATAGATGGGCTGGCGGAGGCGCCTGTCGGCGGTCCACTCCGAAAATTTTACTTCGACGACGACTCTGGGCTTAACCCAGTGCGCGCGCTCGTTTGTGCGCGGCGTTTCCGCGAATGGAGAAGTCTTTTGTTCGAGCGGATGAAGCGTCTTGTACATCTCGGCGAGGCCGGCGTGGGTAAAACCCCCGCCGGTGTGTCCGACGTAAATGAAACGATCGCCGTCGTAATAGCCGAGCAAAAGTGCACCGATATGCTCGCGGGTGTTGCGGGGTTCGGTGAAGCCGCCGACGACGAATTCCTGCCGAAACTCGATCTTAAGCTTGAGCCAGGATTTCGATCGGTTTCCAGGCTCGTAGCGCGCGTCCATTTTCTTCGCGATGACGCCCTCCCATCCTTCGTGGTGGGCCTTGGCGAGAGTCTCGGCACCGCGATGGGGCGAAGAGTCGGTAATGCGCACGCGATCTCCGGCGTGTTTTCCGATGCGTTTGACCAGCGACTCGCGGCGCGATGTCCACGGCTCCCGGATGAGCACATCTTCGCCATCCATCAGCATGTCGAACAGGACGAGCGCTGCCGGAGCTGATGTCGAATGCTTTTCGATCACGCTCGTCTCCTTGACGTGCATCCGACCCTGTAGTTCCTGAAAGCGCGCCGGTTTTCCACGTACCAGCGCAATCATTTCGCCGTCGAGCACGAGCGATCTTCGCGTGCGCCGCGCAATTTTCTCTAGCGCTTCTACGATTTCCGGAAACTGCGCAGCCTTGTCCTTTCCATTCCGCGTAATGAGCCTGACTTCGTCCGGGGTCACGAACGCGAGGATGCGAATCCCATCGTACTTGGGCTCGAAGGTCCAATCGCCTGCCGGAAGATCAGTGCCGACGCTCGCATACATTGGTTCGAGCGACTTGGGTGTCGTCTGCGGTGAGGGTAGAGGCTTGGCGGCTTTCCGCGACGCGACGGACTTTCTTGAGGCGGGCCGTCGGCTCGCGACCGCCGTCGCCGCCTGCTTCTTTGCTGCGCGGTTGCTGCGCCAGACGCGGCTTCGCCCTTCAGCGATCTCTTCCATCGTGCGCCCCGTGGTCACCGAAGTCAAATTGTCGGCGACGACGTCGGATTCCGCGGCGTAGCCATCACGATGCTTGATGAGGAGCCACTGCGGTTTCCCGGATGAGCGGTCTCCAAATTTCATCCGCACGAGCGCGAACGATCCGTGCAGTCGCTCGCCGTCGAAGCTGATCTTCAGGTCACCGTTGCGAAGACCTTCACGCACAGCTGTTTCAGGATCTTCACGGGGAAGGGCTTTATCGGGCGAGTACGTGCCTTTGTCCCAGAGCATCACGGTGCCGCCCCCGTACTCGCCCTGCGGAATCGTCCCTTCGAAGGTGTTGTAGTCGATCGGGTGATCCTCAACCTGCATCGCCAAGCGTTTCACCGCAGGGTCGAGACTTGGCCCTTTTGGGACAGCCCAGCTCTTCATCACGCCATCGAGCTCAAGGCGCAGATCAAAATGAAGATGACTGGCGGCGTGCTTCTGGATTACAAAGCGGAGCGTGCCTTTGCGCCGGGCGGCGCTTTTCTCACCGGACGGCTCGCGAGTTTTCTTGAAATCGCGCTTACCCCTGTATTCGGTGAGAAGCTTGCGCGCGGTCCCGCTCTTGTCGCCGGGCATTCAAAGACTAGGCGCTCTTTCGTTTCTTTCCGCGGCCAGGAGTCTTTCGTGACGCAGCGACGGTTTTTTTCTTCGCGCGCACAGCCCCCTTTTTACCGCTCCCTTCCTCGAGACTCGCGCGAAGGCGGGACATCAGATCGATGACTCCGCTGTCGCGCGTTTCTTCCGGCGCTTCGAGCTGCGGTTTCTTTCCCTTCATCTTCGCCTTGATCACCTTCATCAGGTTGGCGTGATAGTCATCGGTGTAACGACTCGGGTCGAACGGCTCGGCGAGATTGTCGATGAGCTGCTGCGCCATCTGCAGCTCCTGCGGGCGAACGGAATCGCGGGCGGGGAAGTTGTACTCATCGGCGTCCACCAGCTCGTTTGCGAAGCGCATTATCTCCAGCACGAGCGCGTCACCGATGACTTTCACGGCAGCGAGGTGCTGTGTCTGGCGAATGATGATCTTGCCGATCCCGACCGACTCGCTCTTTCTGATCGCTTCGCGAAGGAGCGCATACGGCTTCTCTCCGCCCTTCGCAGGGACGAGGTAGTATGGCGTCTCGAAGTATCTCGGGTCGATCTCGTCCTGCTTCACAAAATCGAGGATGTCGATCGTCTTGGACTGTTCGAGGGCGGCGGTTTTGAAGTCCTCGTCGGTCATTACGATGAATTTGCCTTTCTCGTACTCGTAGCCCTTTACGATCTCGCTCCAGGGCACCGGGTCGCCGTCGGCCTGACAGACGCGCTCATACTTGATCGGGGAGAGATCTTCCTCGTGGAGCATGCGGAAGCTGATGTGGTCGGCTCTCACCGCCGTCTTGAGCTCGACCGGAATATTTACGAGACCGAATGTGATCGAGCCTTTCCAGATTGAAGCCATCAACCCTCCGTTTGCCAAGCGTTTAAAGCGTTAGGAGGGCAAATCAGGTGCCGGGTCCGGCGCCGCACATAAATGTGATTTTTGCGGGGCGGGGACGGCCGAGCCAGGGGCAGGTTTTGTGCAAGTCCCTATGCGGCGCCGGCGACGTATCGGGCAGTGCGGCCGCAGCTTTTGCAGCGTAGAGTCACGTGCGAGGCTGGCGGCGGAGGTGCCTGGTCGGGATCTCGCTCGATCGATCCCGAGCAAGATGGGCAGCTCAGCGGTGTCCCGTGACGATCGCTGCTGATAAGGAATAGGGCCTGGGCGGGGTTGTACGTATTCGGACGCGGCTTACGCATTCTCTCTCCCTGACTTCATTACGGACCGAGCGGTCTAACCGCTGGAATTGTTTGCCTGCGACTTCTCGAACCAAGTAGAACGAAATGCAGAAACTCAAACGGATACGGTTGGCGCTGGCTTCACTCGGGGTGATCGCCTGCGGACCGCATGCCCACATTCCCGTACGACCTGTCGAGTCACCGTCAGCGCTGGCTGTCACCGACAGTGCGTCGGCTCTGGCACGGCGGCTGGCACCGGTCTTATACCTGCCGCGCGATGAAACGTTCCCGCTTGAGCGGGCGGTGGCCGTCCTACATCCGGAGCGGCGGGTTATCGCCTACCATCTCCTTTGGAGAGATGACATTCACGGAGCCTGGATTCCGTTTACGGTCCCCACCGACGAGGAGGTGCTTTGGGTGGGGTATGACTCCACAAACGCGCCGACCGATTTGTGGACATACTGGCACGGGCGGGTTTTGCATACCCCTTGGAACAAGTCCCAGGTTGCGGTGGACATCCAATGGGGCAAACATGGGTCACTGCCGCGTGGAATTGTAGAGAGCGACCTACCGAAGACTGCGTCGCTAAACGATTTCTACGCGCTCACCATCATCGGTCTGCCCGACATCCTGCTGGGAGACATTTTCCGGAAGGGGCCGCTGTGTTTTTGCCACAGCTACGCACGCTACCGCGATTTCTCCCGCGTTCTACTGCTCAGTAATCACATTGACGCAGTCGCGCGCACGGATGATCCGCGGGAGATTCTACACGCTGTGTTCGGATCCAAGTATTCGAACAAGAAGCAGTGGCCGCCGACCGCCGGGGTTCACTCCCAGCCGTGAGGGCGCCGCCAGATCCGCCGCCCGACACGCCATGGGCGGCGTGAAGAAATCTCGTCATCCCCATTGAACGAATCGCGGTCTTCCAGCGATTCGAGCATGTCGTTCGATTTCGCGGATGCTTCGTCGGCCCAGTGAACTATTTCCGCTTCGAGAGTCATCGGCTGAACGGGGCTGCCGAACTCGAGTGAACCGTGGTGGGCCAGGATGATGTGCTGCAGGTCCATCAGCTGCTGGTCAGAGCACGAACGGGTATCGCCGGCCGAGATGGCGCGATCGAGCATCATGCATCCGAGCACCACGTGGCCGATCAAGTGGCCACAAGGGGTATAACTAAAACCTCCAGTGGAAACGGAGTACGATTCAACCTTTCCGATGTCGTGGAGCAACACACCCGACGTCACCAGGTCGATATTGGCGCGGCAGGTCTTCGCGGTCGCGCGCGCAATCATCGCAACTTCGACGATGTGTTGCAGCAGTCCGCCAAGCTTGGCGTGATGGCCGGCGACGGATCCGGGAGTCCGCTCGAGCCGCAGTCTGAACTGATCGTCGGAGTAAAAAATATCAACGATGCGGCGAAGTGTAGCGGACCCCATCTCCGCGCGCATTCGATCCACGTGGGCCCAGAGCCGGGTGCAGTCTCCGACGGAGGGAAGGAACGCGTTCACGTCGACGAGCGAGCTGGCGACGATGCGAAGGGGAGCAGAGACATTCAGCTGCCGCTTCGCAGTCGCTCCAGATCCGTAGAATGTGACTTGTCCGACGACGCCGACGACAGTTCCGCGCTCGGCGCCGTCAGCCCAGGTGAGATTGTTCGACCAGATGGGGGCTGTTTCGATGGAGCCCGATGAATTCCCGAGCGTGAGAGTGACGAACGCGTCGCCGGCCTTTGTTTTCTTCTCGCTCCGTTCGGTGACGAGAAAATCAGCCTGGACGCGATCGCCCGCGCACAGGTCAGGAATGTGAATGAGCGTCATCCTTCAATGTTTGAAGGGAGCGGCCGGCAAATCAAGTCTTTGGCGGCGTGACGCAGGGTGAAAAAAACCTCGGCGACATCAAAGTGTCGCCGAGGCGGTACTGCGAGAGAAAGGGTTAGCGCTTCGCTGTGGCAGCCTGGGGTTTCACCGGAAGAGGGGCCTTCTGCGCAAGAGCCAGCAGGTCACGCTGCGAAGAGCTCTGACGCGCTGCCGCGATTGCGCGCTCCAGCTGTACATCGTCGGAGATGGCGCGGCGTTTCGCCGTGGAATCGCCGAAGGCGAGACGGGCGACGCTGTTTCCGATGAGCCGATCGACTTCTCCTCCCGCCTGCTCGTACAGCGCGCGGTCGATGACAACTCCCTGTGCCTGAAGGCGGCGATAGAATTCTTCCCGCCAGGCGGGGGGAACAATGAAGTCGGGCTTGACCGTCTTCTTCAGCTCGAGCGAATAGTTGAGAAGCGCGGTTCGCACGATGACCGTTTTTGGCGCGAACGCGTTGAACAGCTTCTGTTCAGGCGTTGTCAGTGTGTCGGAAGCCACCACGATGTCGGGCGTTATTCCGCCACCGCCGTAGACGATGCGGCCGAGGTCGGACCTGAACGCGGGGCGCGCTCTTCGCGCGGAATCGGTCTCGAGGGAATCCGGCATCACTTCAACGAAGTCGCCGTTGGCGAGCAGCTTTCGCTCTTTCTGAATGGAACGTCCGCTGGGCGTATACCATTTGGCGGTGGTCATCTTCAGCGCGTATCCGCCATCGAGCGGAAATACGGACTGAACGAGACCCTTTCCAAACGAAGTCGTCCCCATGACCAGAGCGCGGTCGTGATCCTGGAGCGCGCCGGCGACAATCTCGGACGCGGACGCGCTGCGGCCATCAGTGAGCACTATGAGCGGAAGCGTGGGAGCGATCGGGTTTTCGGTTGCCGCGTATGCTTGTGTCTCGCCGTTGCGCGCGCGAATGCTGGAGAGCTCCTGCCCCTTCTTCAGGAAAAGATTGCTGACCGCTAGCGCTTGATCGAGAATGCCGCCCGGGTTTCCGCGAAGGTCCAGAATGATGCTTTTGGCGCCTTCCCTGGTGAGACGATCCACGGAGGCCTGGAGCTCATCGGTGGCTGTTTCATTGAACTGCAGAAGGGGGATGTAGCCGATTTTCCCGTCGAGCATTATCGCAAATGCGACTGCGGGAATCTTGATTACTGCGCGCGTGAACGTGACTGGAATCAGCTCTGTCACGCCGGGGCGCGAGAACTTCACGGCGACCTTGCTGCCAGGGGTTCCCTTTAGGGCATCAGAAGTCTGCTGCGTCGTCCAACCGCGCGTGGGGGCGGTATCCACAACAACGATTCGATCTCCCTCCTGCACGCCGGCTTGCTCAGCCGGGGTGTGCGGGAAGACTCGCTGGACCTCGATGAAGCCGCCGACTTCGGCGATCTCCATTCCGATGCCGGCGTAGCGTCCATTGGTCTGCGCGTTGAAGCTGGAAAGCTCCTTCGGCGACAGCAGCACGCTATACGGATCGTTGAGCTCGTGGACGAGACCGCGCGCCGCCTTTTCGTATAGCGCCGCTTCGCCGAGCGAATCGACGTAGCGATTGGCCACGATTCCCAGCACCTGATCCAGCAGCCGCGCGCTGTCGCGGGTGCTGCGCTGTTGAACGACAAACCCGCCGGCGAGCAGCGGGACGAGGATTATCGCGAAGAGAGTGCGCTTACGAGACATTCTTTTGGAGGAAAGGGGCCGATCGAAACCTATACAATAGGTACTTGCCGGGGCAGGGATGGTTCCCTTATGCGACGCGAGAAGCCAGCACGTAGTCGACAAACCAGGCGCGGCTTATCTGCCGGAACGCAGCGTCGCGAAGGAGGCCCGACGCGAGGAGCATCTCGTGTGCCGGTTGAAGCACACGCTGCAGGTGGGACGGGTACCGTTGCGTGAGCGGCAGCTGCTCAGCGAGACGGTCGAGCGGAATTCTCCACGTTACCGTTCCATCCTGGCGGGCGACCTCGAGCAGCCGATAAAGCCGCCGCGCTACGGGATTCGTTAACGACTGGTAGTGCAGAGTCGAAAGGCTGACGGTGTGGCCGGCAGCGATGTTCGCTCTGATCAGCGGGTTGAGGACAACTCTGGCGTCGCCAGGCTCCGATGCGGCGAGAACCGGAAAAAGGGTGAACTGGTCCCTTTCGGCGACGCGGCGGCGGGCAATCATCACCGATGATAGAATGGTGAACTGTCCGTCGAGCTTCGTTCCATCGGACGCGACCGTGTATACGCCGCTCGATTCCAGCGTCGTGCGCTCGAGGCGGGTAAGAGCGGAGCGAAGCTGTTCGTACGTTCTTCCGTCCACACGGCGGCCGATGGAGCGAAGAAAGGAATGAAGAGTGAAGGAGATAATGCCGTCGCCCGGGAATCCGGCATCATTGTAGCGATGCAGAATCTCGACGTATACGTCCTGGTCGAAGGTTCCGGGCAGGCGGTCACCGGGGGCAGGAAGCACGCGCCACCGTCCGCCGCTGTCGGGAACGAAAGAAATGGCCGAATCGTCGGCGGAATCGCTCAGGCGGAAAACCGGGAGCGACTCTAGGGAGCGATCGAGCACGATAGCGCGCGCCGTGCTTTTTCGGCGGGCTACGATGTTCATTTAGAGAGTAGGTTGCTAATTATCTGTCGAATGAGGTTATCCTCAGCAGAACAATGAGCATCATAAAGTACATCACTTTTGTCGCCGGACTGCTATTGGCGTTGGTTCTGGCGCTGATAGGGGTGCTATCCGTCACCCGCGATACCCCCATAAAGAACGTGATCGCCGAGGGGGACAAGGACGGGCCGCCGAGCGTGAGCGACTCCCTTTTCCCACGCTCGATCGAGCTTTATACGGGCACGCACATCGATCCCGGCAACAAGGTCGAGGTGCTCTTGAACGGGGACGGAACGTATCCTCCGCTTTGGCGCGACCTTGGTGCGGCGCAGCGTACGATCACGGTCCAGATGTACTACTCGCAACCGGGCGCGGTGGCCGACTCGCTCGAGAAATATCTTGCGATGAAGGCACGGGCGAAGGTGCGGGTGTTGCTGCTGCTCGATGCATTCGGTTCGCAGCCGCTCAAGCCCGAGTGGATACAGAATCTGAAGCATGCCGGCGTGGAAGTCGTATGGCTGCGCCCGCTGCGATGGTATTCGCTGCACAAAGCCGCGCAACGCTCGCACGTTCGAGCGATCGTGATTGACGGGCACATCGGATACACGGGCGGGTTCGGTCTCGCCGATTACTGGCTTGGCGACGGGCATCACGACGACCAGTGGCGCGAAACTAACGTTAGGTTCGAAGGCCCGACGGTGAGCGCCCTGCAAGCGGCGTTCGCGGCCGGCTGGGCGGAGGCGACGGGAGAGCTACTGACGGGGGATCTCTTCTTCCCTCGCGCTTCGTTTGCCGTGGCTGGAGAAACGCAGGCGGGGCTGATGCACAGCGTGCCTTCCACGGGGAGCACGCCTGCGGAGCGGCTGCTCGCCCTTTCGATCGCCGGCGCGCAGAGGACGCTCTACATCACGAACTCGTATTTCGTGCCCGGAGAGAACTTCATGCAGCTACTACTGAAGGCGGCAAAGCGCGGAGTGGACGTGCGCATTTTGACCGTGAGCGGAAAGACGGACGTCAAGACGACGTGGTACGCGGGGCGCACCTACTACGACGCGCTGCTCTCGGGCGGCGTGAAGGTGTACGAGTACAAGCCGGCGATGATGCACGCGAAGACCATGGTTGTCGACGGCGTGTGGTCGGAGATCGGGTCGATGAACTTTGACAACCGCTCGCTTGCATTCAACAACGAATCGCTGCTGCTCGTTCTCGACCGGAGGGTCGGCGCCCAGATGGACTCGATATTCCTCGACGACATCAAGTCGTCGCAAGAGATGAATCTCGCGACGTTCCGGAAGCGTCCGATGCCCGGCCGCCTTCTCGAGTGGGGCGCGCAGAAGCTCAGGCGGATTCTCTAGCCCCGTCGCGGTGCGGCGATCCACGTGGCAGAAATACTCTCATCGTTCCACCCGATCGTCAGAAAGTGGTTCAAGGAGACGTTCGGAAAGCCGAGCGATCCGCAGCGGATGGGCTGGCCGGCGATCGCATCGGGCCGGCACACGCTCATTCTTGCGCCGACGGGAACCGGAAAAACACTGGCCGCATTCCTGTGGGAGCTCAATGATCTGATCGAGCGGGGAGCGGATGGCGCGCTCCCGAACGGCGTGCAGCTCGTTTACATCTCGCCGCTCAAGGCGCTCAATAACGACATTCAGCGAAATCTCGAGCGTCCGCTGAGCGAGCTGCGCGAACGCTTTGCGGCGGCGGGAAAGCCGTTTCCCGAGATAAGGATCGGCGTACGCACCGGGGACACGCCGCCGGCGGCGCGCGCGAGGATGCTGCGCAAGTCGCCGCACATTCTCATCACCACGCCCGAATCGCTCAACATCATGCTGACGAGCGTTCGCGGGCGGGGGATGTTCAATACGACGCGACTCGTGATCGTGGACGAGATTCACGCCATCGCCGGAACGAAGCGCGGCGCACACCTCGCGCTCACACTCGAACGGCTCGAGCGGCTGACGGAGGAGTCACCGCAGCGTATCGGTCTCTCGGCGACGCAACGCCCGCTCGACGAAGTGGCGAGATATCTAGGCGGGTGCGAGACGGGGGTCGGCGCGCCCAAGTTTCGCGACGTGGCGGTCGTGGATTGCGGGACCGTAAAGCAGATGGAGCTGTCGATCGAGACACCCGTCGCCGACCTCGGCAATGTCGGGGGCACGATCTGGCCGGCGGTTGCGCAGCTGGTGCTCCGCCACATCCGAAGCGCGCGAACCACGCTCGTGTTCGTCAACAACCGGGCTCAGGCGGAAAAGATCGCGGCGAGAGTGAACGCGCTCGCGGAAGAAGAAATTGCGATGCCGTATCACGGCTCACTGTCGAGAGAACGGCGATTTCTACTTGAAGAACGCCTGAAGGCGGGCGCGCTGCCGGCACTGGTGACGACGAGCTCGCTCGAGCTGGGAATCGACATAGGCTCCGTGGATCTGGTGATCCAGCTGCAATCTCCCAAGCGTGTTGCGTCGGCGCTGCAGCGGATCGGGCGATCGGGGCACGCGCTGGGACTGGCCAGTCGCGGCGTCTTCGTCCCGACGTTCCGCGATGACGCGATGGAAATTGTCGCGATTGTGGCGGCGATGAAGGAGGGA
Source organism: Gemmatimonadota bacterium (assembly GCA_030946775.1). GTDB lineage: Bacteria > Gemmatimonadota > Gemmatimonadetes > Gemmatimonadales > Gemmatimonadaceae > UBA4720. Next base: position 48,965 of record JALYYD010000163.1, on the reverse strand, counting down.
GACGTGGAGCCGACGCGCGTAGTGCAGAATGCGCTCGATGTCCTGGCGCAATCCATCGTCGCGGCGGTCTCGGTGGACGATTGGAAAAGCGATGGCCTGTTCGACCTCATCCGCCGCGCCTACCCGTATCACGCGATCACGCGCCGTGCATTCGACGAGATACTCGAAATGCTTTCCGGAAAATATCCGTCGGATCTGGCCGCGGAACTCGAGGCGCGGATCACTTGGGATCGTCTGAACGACCGCCTCACCGGCTCGCGCGCCGCTCGGATGACAGCGGTGATTTCCGGAGGGACAATTCCGGACCGCGGACTCTACACCGTGAATCTGCCCGATCGCACCCGGCTGGGAGAGCTGGACGAAGAGTTCGTCCACGAGACGCGCATCGGCGACGTCTTTCAGCTCGGGTCATCGACCTGGCGAGTCACCGCCATCGAGCACGATCGCGTGGTCGTCATCCCGGCGCCTGGAACTCCGGCGCGAATGCCGTTCTGGCACGGGGAGTTCATGGCGCGGTCGCTGCTGCTCAGTCATCGGGTGGGCGCGCTGAGGCGCGCGCTCGCGCAGGGAGCGGCGCCGGAGAGAATCGTCGGGGAATACGCAGCCGACGCAGCGACCGCGACTTCGCTGATCAAGTATGTCGCGGCGCAGCGAGCGTCGACGGGGGTAGTTCCCGACGACGAGAACATCGTCATCGAGAGCTTTCGCGATGAGACAGGGGCGGTGCGCATCATCATTCACGCCGCGTTCGGCGGACGCGTTACGGCTCCGTGGGGGATGGCTCTCGCGCAACGAGTTCGCGACGCGCTGCGGACGACCGACCTACAGGTGCAGACAACCGACGACGGAATAATGCTGCGGCTCCCGGACCTGGGGAGTGCCCCGCCGCTCGACGCACTGCTCGGAATCTCGGGGGCGGAGGCCGAACAGCTGGTGATGGAAGAAGTCGGCGCGACATCGCTGTTCGGGGCGCGCTTTCGAATGAATGCGGCGCGCGCGCTGCTGCTTCCGCGCGGCAACCCCCGTCGCCGGATGCCGCTGTGGCTGCAGCGTCTCAAGTCGCTGGATTTGCTGCAGACGGTCAGACAGTTTCCGAGCTTTCCTATCCTCGTCGAAACGTACCGGGAAGTTCTTCAGGAAGCGTTCGACATGGCGGGCTTGAAAGCGGTGCTCGGCGACATCGCCGATGGAAAGATCCGCACCCATTTCGTCCGCACCGAGGTGCCTTCACCTTTCGCGGCGAGCCTTCAGTTCGGTTTCGTCATGGACTGGATGTACGGGGACGACACGCCGCGCGCGGAACAACAAGCGGCGCTGCTGTCACTCGACCGCGGCATGCTCGGCGATTTGATGGGGACGGAAGGCGCCGACGACCTCACCCTCGAGGCGATGGCGCAGGTGCTTGCCGAGCGCCGCGGCACAGCGGAGGGAAGACGAGCGAGAACGGCCGACGAGCTCGCCGCGCTGATTGATCGCGCCGGCGATGTGACGAAGGAGATGGCGGGCGCAATGGAAGCGCGCTCCCCCGAAGCGGTGATCGAAGATCCATTCGGCGACCTGCTGGCGAGCGGCCGCGTGATCGGGATCAGATTGGGCGCCGACTTGAAGAAAGAGTGGCGGTTCGTTCTGACAGAAACATTTCCGCGATATCTGTCGGCGTTCGGCGCGGGGGAGCTCGAAACGGTGGTGGGCGGTGCGTTACTCGCCGAGAGGTCTGCGGCCGAGGCGATCCCAGAATTTCTTCGTCACGCAGCTGTGAATCAGGCGGCGGCGAGACGCGAGATACTCGCGCGCCATCTCACGCTCTCCGGTCCAGTGACGGTTGATGAGATACAGCGCCGCTACGGATGGGATGAAAGCTGGATAGAGGATCGCTTGAGCGAGTGGGAGCGGACGGGGAAGCTGTTACAGGGAAAGTTCAGAGCGGCGGTGGATGCGCCTGAATGGTGCTCGAGGCGCGTCGTGGAGATCGCGCGACGGAGAGCTCTGGCAGGACTTCGAAAACAAATCGAAGCCGTTGAGCTTTCGCAGTTTCAGGAATTTCTGCAGCGGTGGCAGCACCTCGATGCGCGTGACCGGCTTGTGGGTCCGGCGGGTGTGGCGCAGGCGGTCCGGCAACTTTACGGGATTGCCCGCCCGGCAGCGGGATGGGATCGCGATTATCTGCGCTCTCGCGTTGCCGCGTACGAGCCGGGGTGGCTGTCGGAGTTCGTTTCCGGCGGAGAGCCGGTATGGGTCGGCGAGGGGAAGTATGATCCCGATTCGGGCGCCATTCCTCTGGCGCGGCTTCGCTTCTTCGAGCGTGGCACGGGAAGAATCTGGATCGCGCCGCGCGACGAAGTTGCATTGAGTCCGGACGCGACGGCGGTGAAAAATTTCATCGCCGTTGAGGGTGCGTCATTCATCGCCGACATTCAGGGTGGGACGGCACTGGGAACACTCGCGCTGCGCGAGGCCATTCGCGAGCTCGTAGCGTGGGGGTTGGTCACGAACGATTCCGTGGAAGCGATGCGTGAGGTAGCACGGTGGAAGCCGATGTCGAGCCGTCGTGCTGCCGACCCGGCGCGATGGCTGCCGTCGGATTACTCCCCTTCGCCGGATCGAAAAATCGTTCAGCGCCGGCCGAATCTGCGGCGCCTTCCAAAGTGGCGGCGTCCGGACAAGGGAGGGGCGGCATTTCGTGGATGGACCGGCCGATGGTCGCTTGTGGAGCGCAGCAGCACGCTGGGACCGGTGCTGTCGGAGGAGGAGCTAACCGAGACAGTTGGGCGCCAGTGGCTTGCCCGTTACGGGATAGTGTCCCGCGACTGGTGGCGCAGGGAGCGGCCCCCAATTGGATGGCGGGCAATTTATCGGGAGCTGAAGCGGCTCGAATTTCGGGGAGAGGTTCGCCGCGGTTACTTCGTCAAGGGACTCGCCGGCGCCCAGTTCGCGCTCCCGGAGGCGGTGGAGATGCTCCGCGCGGGGTCGCTCGCGCAAGCGCGAGACTTGTCATTTGTCGTGATGGCAGCGAGCGATCCGGCGAACGTTTACACGCTTCCACTGGAAACGATCGAGCGGGATCCGCTGGGCAGGCCTAGGGGATCGGGGGCTCTGCTGGTTACGTCGGCGGGTCGCGTTGCTCTCTCTGTTGAAGGACGAGGGAAGCGCATCGTCGAGGCCGGGTGGCTTTCAGACGAGGAGGCATCGAGCGCGCGAGCTGCGCTGGCGGAGCATCTTCGGCCGACAGTGCCCCGACGGTGAGAACGATCTAGCGGAGGTCTTCGCGGCCGAGCGCGGAGCGCACGGCCTCACGCATCGCGACGATGGCGTCGTCGCTGGCGGCGGGGGAATCTTCGCGGATGTGGATCTCGATTCCATTGGCGACGGCGAGCCGGCGCCAGCGAAGAGGTGTGTCGTCATCGGAGGCCGCGACTGTGTGCGCTCCAGCGCCGAGCGCCGGCGCGAGCGACTGCGCGATGCGTTTTTCGAGTGCGTCTCCGGTGACCTCCTTCATCTCGCCCTTTATCGAGTCGAGACTCTGTCCCTCGCGCTGGCGAATTTTGATCGAGAGCAGCTGAAGGAGATGCCGGTAGCCATACGTCGCGCCGGTACCCGTTCCTTCGGGGTGATCGAGCAGTCCGCTCGCAACATAGAACCGAACGGCGCGCGCGGTTGGCGCTGCGCGAGCGGACGCGTTGGTCGGCCGAATGCCGGCCGCGTCAACTAGAGCGGTGGCGTGGGCGGCGAGCCCTCTGGCGTTCCAGGGGGCGTGTTTAGCGTGGGCACGGAGGAGAGCGACAGGCGATTCAGCCATTGGGAAACGATAACATTAAAGTCCTCTGATCGCTCGTCGTGCGGAAGATCGCCGGCCGGCGACAACACCGAGAGCTCGAAGTCGGGATTGAGAGCCGTAAAGCCCCGGTATTCCTCTACCGGAGTCATCGAGCCTTCCTCGCCCCAGACGAGAAGAGCGGGCTGTGTAAGGCGGCGTATTGCGTTTCTCACGTCGATGTTGAGATGGCTGGAGAGAAACGCGGCGGGAGCGTGACGCGCTCCTCGCTGATGGGACGCGGAGTAGTAAGTCTCGACGAGCTCGCGCGTGACAAGACTGTCGTCGTAATAAGTTCTGCGAAGGAAGTGACGGAGGCTGCGGCGGGAGACGAGCGCGTTGAACATCGCCGTGCCGGCGATTGGCGCGTCGACCGCGAAGCGACCGGCATCACCCTTGATTGTCGCCGGCTGGTTCAGCCGGACTAGCCCGCTCGGCGCGATGAGAATCAGCGCGGGAAAGCGCTCCGGGTCACGGGCAGCGAGGACGGCAGCGTAGGCGCCGGAGAGTGACGACGCGGCGAGAACGCACGGCTCTCCAATCACGCGCCCGACGAAATCGGAGATGAGCGATATGTAGAGGCGCGCGGAATACTTGATCGGTGGCCGGTCCGAGCGGCCGAAGCCGAGCAGGTCTATCGTGTAAACCGTGTTGTTGCGGGCGAGGTAGTCAACGTTGTTTCGCCATTCGTACGACCAGGCCGCCGCGTGAATTCCGTGGATGAGGAGAATTGGCGGGCCGTTGCCGCGCTTTGTGAACGCGATTCGGCGGTCGCGCCACTCGAATCCACCCTCTTCACCGCCGATGAGATTGGGGAGCTGGTCTATGCCCTTCCGCGCGAATGCGTTGTACGCAGCGGCGACACCAAGTAGGGCGCCGCCGGAAACGAGAATCTTTCGCCACGGCGCGCTGCGATCTTCACCGCCTTCGATTGGATCTCTCATATGCCGAGGAAAGGGCTAGCGTTTGCGCCCGCCCTTCTTCGCCCCCTTCTTTGCTGAGCTGCTCTTTCCTTTCTTTGGCGCGCTTTTCGATTTTGCGGGCGCTTTTTTCTTCGCTGCCTTTTTGGGCGCGGCGCTCTTTTTCGCGACTTTCTTCGCCGTGGCCTTCTTTGGCGCCGGCTTCTTTGCCGCGGGAGAGGCAGCCTTGTGGGGCTTGGCCGACTTCGGCGCAGATGTCCTCGCCGGAGCAGACTTTGCCGGAGCCGAGGCAGCGGCGGACCTCATTGTCGGGGCAGGAGTGGGCGGAGCCGCGGGGTGGTCGGAGAAGATGTCGGCGGCATCGGAGAATACAGAGGGCTGCTCCTGCTTCTTCCCCGAGCCTTTGGGCCGTCCGCGGCGCCCGCGAATCGGGCTGGCGCCGAAGAGATCGGCTTCTTCCTCGTCTTCTTCGGCGTCCGGCTCTGAGACGGAAGCACCCTCTTCATCGGCGTCTTCGTCATCCACGTCGTCGGCGCTGTCCCACAGTCGCGCACTGTGATCCTCGTTCAGCGCCCAGCCGCCATCCTCGTCTTCATCCTCGTCATAGGAGCGCTTGCCGCGAGTAAACCCGCCGATCTCGGCGTCGTCATCGTCATCGGCAAAACGAAGGGGCTCCACTGACTCATCACCACGGCTCTGCATTCTTCCTCCTCAGGTACGTTTGCCGGTCGGACGACCGGCGCGCGAATGTATCGATGTCGGGGAGGTGCACCAAACGTGCCTTCGCGAGCCCGACGGCAACCGCGCTCCTCCCCCGAATACGGCGGCGGAAGCGCGCCGTCAAGACTGCAAATTCAGACGCCGCGGCTTTCGATGCCGATTCTGCGCCTGATGACCTTCTCCAGGGCGCGGAAAACCGACTCATCGAGATGCGATCCGACTTCGGATTCCAAGTGCTGGAGCGCGACTTCCGGCGCGAGGGGGTCGCGGTATGCCCGCTTGGAAGTAAGCGCATCGTATGTGTCGGCAGCGGAGAGGATTCGGCCGCCGAGGGTGATGTCCTCCCCCTTAATGCCGGCAGGGTAGCCGCCGCCATCCCACTTCTCGTGATGGTGCTCGAGGTATGAAAGGGAATTCTTGATGTGCGGCAGCGGCGCGAGAATGTCCATTCCGATTTTCACATGCGCCTTAACGTGCTCGAACTCGTCGAACGTCAGAGCTTCGGGCTTGTTCAGAACGGCTTCGCGGATGCCGATCTTACCGACATCGTGCAGGCGTCCGGCGAGTCGAATTTCGTCGCAGGTGTTCGTATCGAGAGCGAGCTCCTCGGCGATTTCGCCGGCGAGCCTGCCGACGCGCTGAGAATGACCGCGAAGGTAGACGTCCTTGGCTTCCATCGCGTTGATCAGCGTTTCGGCGATGCTGACCGTCATCAAGCGAAGCGATTCCTTCTCCTGCTCGAGCTCGGCGGTGCGGAGCGCGACTTCTTCACGAATCAGCTGCTCCACGCGCCGCTGTTCGATGAGCCCCGTACGTTTGGCGAGAGCGCGCTCGAGGGCCTGCTGCAGATCGGCGAGCTCGACCGGCTTCATCAGGTAATCGGTTGCGCCCGACGACAGCACTTCAGTCGCGGTCGCGGCATCGTTTACGGCTGTGAGCATGATGATCGCCAGGTCCGGCTCCTTGGCGAGCACTTTTGGAATGAGCTCCACGCCGGTCATTCCCGGCATCCGCACGTCGCAGAGCATCAACGTGAAGGTGTGCTCTTCCAAGAGTTTGAGGGCCGCCTCGCCGGACGCGGCGACCTCGACCTCAAATCCGCGCGAGCGTAGAAACTTTCTAAGCGCGAGGCGAATTGTTTCTTCGTCGTCAACGACCAGAACTTTCATCATATCGCGGACTGGTGCGAGAGAGGAAGCGTCACCGTAAACGTTGTGCCGACATTGGGCGTGCTGTCCACCGATATACTGCCATTGTGCCCCTGGATGATGCCATAGCTCACGCTGAGACCGAGTCCCGTTCCCACCCCGGCGGGCTTGGTGGTGAAGAAAGGCTCGAAAATCCGCTGCTTCACGTCTTCGGGCATTCCCTGTCCGGTATCCGAGATAACGATGTTGACCCTCCCCCGCTCTTTTCGCGTCATGATCGAAAGGTGGCGGACGTGGACGTCCTGCATCGCGTACTCGGCATTGACAAGCAGATTGAGGAGCACTTGTTGAAGCTTTTGATCGTCGCCGCGAACCTGCGGGCTACCCGGGTCGAGGTGTGTATGAACTTCGATTCCGCTGGAGCGTGACGCGTAGGACCTCAGCCGGATAGTGTGCTGAACGATGGTGTTGATATCCACCGGCACATCGCGCGGCTCCGTCTTCCTCGCGAAAAGCAACAGGTCGCGGATAACGCCAATTGCCCGATCCGCTTCGCGCTTGATCAGCTGCACCGATTCCACCTGCTCTCCTTCGAGCTTCTCCTCGAGCAGGAGCTGGGCGAAAGTCGAGATACCGGTGAGGGGATTGTTCAGCTCGTGTGCGACGCCCGCAACGAGCTCTCCTACCGCGGCCAGCTTTTCGGCGCGCCGCAGATGCTCGGCGATCTGCCGCTCCTCGGAAAGATTGCGAATCCCGATGACCAGTCCAACTATGCTGTCCGAAGCGTCGCGGATGTGACTCAGGGTCACGGCGGCGGGAAACTCACTACCATCCTTGCGGCGGTGCACGTGCTCGCCGGTCCAGAGTCCGCGGTCCTGCCCTTCGGGAATAGTCTGCCTTCTCGAGAGCTCGGCAGACGCGACTACGAAATCGTCCACCGACATCCCGGCGATCTCTCCCGCTTCGTATCCGTATTCGCGAATTGCGGCGGCGTTCGCGTACTGCACACGCGCGTCGGCGTCGAGAATGAGGACCGGCTGATCCATCGTGGCCAGCGCTGCCGCCAGTGTTCGCTCGCGGGTGTGGGTGCGGCGCTCTTCTTCACCGAGCAAAAGAACGTCGACGGCAAGCGCGACGGCTGGGCCGAGGCGAAGCAACGCGCCGACAGTTTCGTCGGAATGGAGCGTGCGCCCCTCGGCTGTGACGATAAGCACGCCGATGCGGCGGTCACCGGCGATGAGAGGAATGACGAGACCCGGCTCCGACGGAACGGCCTTCGGAAGAAAAGCGTTGGCGCGGAGGTTGTCCACGAGAGTGGGTTTTCCGCGCGCCCAAGCTTCACGCACCGCACTTTCGGAAATTTGCGCGGATGTGTCCTGCATTTCCTTGCAGCTCCCGCTGGCGGCGATGCAATGAATCACCTGCTCGTTGTCGGAAGCGGTGCCGATGGCCGCGCCGCGCGACGGGATCACTTCGGTGATGATATTCAGAAATTTCTTGGCCGCGTCGGACACGGTGATTCTTCCAAGAGCGATTCGCGCGATCTCGGCGGCAGCTTCAGTGAGCCGCTGCTCGTTTCGCTGGGCGGCGAATAGACGCGCGTTCTCGATCGCCACCGACGCCTGACCGGCGATGAGCATGATGAGGTCTAGATCGTGCGGATCGTAGCTGCGCTCGTGGTAGGAGAGAGCCTGCATCACACCGATAGTGCGGCCGCCGTAGATCAGGGGCGCGGATATCTCGCTATGAACGCGGTCCTTCGAGTCCGACAGCTCGTAAGCTGTACCAGCCCACCAGCGCTCCGGATTTACGGAGATGCGGGGAGCGCCGTCGTGAAATACCTGGCTCACTTCGTGAATGTCGAGCGGCAGCTCAAGCGCCACGGCGGTGGGGATCTCTTTCCCATCGACAACGACGTACTGGGGATGAAACGTCTCGTTGACGGGATCGACGAGCATCAAGGTGAAGCACGGGGCGTCGACGACGGATGCGACGGCCCGGTAGATCTCCTTGTAGGCGTCCTCCACCGACACCGCGGCGGATATTGCCTGCTGAACGGTGGCGACAGCGGCGAACCTTGCGGCCCGGCGCTCGAGCTCTTCGATCAGATCAGTCGTCAACGAACTCCACCGTAACGGGCCCGGGAACGATGCCGGCTTCGATTCCGCGCTTGAGGAAGAGGCGGATCGCGGCGCGACCCTTTTCGCCGTAATCGAGCGTCCAGTCGTTCACGTACATGCCGACAAATTCATCCGCTTTCGAGCGGTCGAGTCCTCGCGCGTACTGCATCGCGTGATCGAGGGCCGATTTTCTGTGATCAAGCGCGTACGCGATGCTCGCGCGCAGGTGCTTCGATATTTTCCGCTTGAGATCGTCGGGGATGTCCTTGCGAATGACATTGCCGCCGAGGGGGAGGGGAAGCCCGGTCTCGTCCCGCCACAGCTTGCCGGTGTCGGCAATCAGATGAAGGCCTTCGTCCTTGTAGGTGAGCTGGCCTTCGTGAATGAGGAGCCCGGCGTCCACGTCGCCGCTTACGACGACCTGCTCGATTTGATCGAACGGCGTCACTACGGGTTCGAACTCCGGCAGGTATAACCGAAGCGCCAGGTATGCGCTCGTCATCATTCCCGGAATCGCGATCCGCTTTCCGCTAAGCCGCTCCATCTCGATCGGCTGTTTGGCGACAAGGCGCGGACCGTAGCCGTCGCCCATAGATGCGCCGTGCGGAAGCAGCGCGTAGCTGTCGGACAAATACGAATAGGCGTGAATGGAGACCGCCGTGACTTCGAGCTCGGCACGGAGCGCGCGCCGGTTGAGCGTCTCTATGTCCTGCAGCTCGTGAACGTAGGTGAGGCCTTCGGTGTCGATGTGTCCGTCGGCGAGCGCGTAGAACATGAAGGCGTCGTCGGAGTCTGGACTGTGCGCGAGGTGAATAGTCGTCGTGTCGCTCACTTGCCCGCCCCTATAGCTTTGCGCGCTTCGGCGATTCCGTTGGTGATATCGTCCTGATGGCGGTCGTACTCGTCGAGCTTCTTCGCCAGCTCGGACTTTTCGGCGGCGACGAGCCGCTTCTCGTATGAGCGAAGGGCGACAGAGTCTCCCTGCAGACCTGCGACGCCCGCAGCGAGGATCAAGCCGAGCAGATGCGTGGGGCTGTTCTTGAGAATGGTATCTGCCTGCGCCTTGGCGAGCGGGATCGCTCCCGCGACTTCGGCGACACGGCCCATGTCATAGTGCTGATCGTTGTTCATCGTGCCAAGCATTTGGTAGGATGTGAGCGCCATCGGCGCGAAGAATTGCACGCTGTCCGCCTTTCCCTGGCTGTAGAGCAGCATCACTTTGTTGAAGAGCCGGTCGGCGCGCTCGGTTGGGGAGAGCGACGAGATGTCCGGCGCACGAACGGGACCGCCGCCGCTCGAATCGGGTGCGCGATCGTCGAGCCCGGCCTGTGGCAGCGCATTCTGTGGAGCGTCGAGTGTCGAGCCGCGGCGATTGTTGAATCCGCGGCCGGCGAGCATCGCGAACATCGTCAGCAGCGCAAGCGCGGCAACGATCCACGGCAGCGAGCTCGACTTGCCTGACGTGGCAGCGGCCCGACCGGGTCCCGATGCAGTGCCGCAGTGATGGCAAAAATTAGATCCGGGCGTGAGGTCGCCCTTGCACACAGGGCAGGTCGCGCCGGCGAGAGGCGCGCCACAGGTGGCGCAAAACCGGCCGAACGCATCGGCGCCGCAGGACGGGCAAGTGGCAGCGCCCTGATCCGGCGGGGCTGTCGGGGGTAGCGAAGTCATTCCCCCAAGTTACATCGGCAGCACAATTCGCACAGTCTGGAACTGTGGCCGCACGGGGCGGAATGACCGCCGGGATGCACGGCTGTCCGCTCCGTCCGGTCAGACCGGGAAGAGCATCTCCCGGTACTTCGGCAGCGGCCACACGTCGTCCGCGATGCTCACCTCGAGTCGGTCGCAGATTTCGCGTACGTCGGCCATTGCGGCGGCGCCGTCGCCGGTGAGTAGCTCCGCCTGCGCCGGTGAATCGTCGTGCATCCCGTCGGCACGCTCGATCAGCTTCACGAGCGCGGACGTTCGCTTCTGCAGCTGCTGGACGAGCTTGCCGAGGTCGTTGGCGGCATCGAGCTGCGGGATTACGGTTACGCCGGCGGTTTTTGCCTGCGCAGCTGACGCGGACAGCTCGCCGAGGTATGTGAAGGCGGCGGGGAGAACCATCGTCTCCACCATCTCGCGCATCGTGTATAGCTCGATGAGCATGTCTTTTACATATCGCTCGACGCGAACGTGATAGCGCGAATCGAGCTCCGCGTCCGTGAGCACACCGAGCTCGGTGAGCACTTTGCGCGAGTGCTTGTTGATGAGCTGCTTGAGTGCTTCCGGGGTGCGGCGGAAATTCGGAAGGCCGCGCTTCTTGGCTTCCTTGACCCAATCCTCCGAGTAGTTGTTTCCCTCGAAGCGAATGGCGGAACTCTCCTTGAACGCGGCGCGCACGACCTTGATCGCCGCTTCCTCGAGCTTCTTCGTCGTCTTCAGCTCGGCGCGAAGCTCGGCGGTGATATCGGCAACCGCTTCGGCAACGGCGGCGTTCAGCAGCGCCACGGGGAAGGCGATGGATGCCGACGATCCGACCGCGCGGAATTCGAACTTCGCTCCGGTGAAAGCGAACGGGGAGGTGCGATTGCGGTCGGTATTGTCGCGCTGAACCTCGGGAAGCTTCTCGACTCCGAGCTGGATCATCTCCAGCTCTGCGCTGGCGGATTTCTTACCCTCGATGATCTCTTCGATCATTCGTGTCAGCATCTCGCCCATAAAGACGGAGATGATAGCGGGCGGCGCTTCATTGGCGCCGAGCCGGTGTTCGTTGCCGGTGGAGGCAATTCCGGCGCGAAGCAGCGCGGCGTGCTTGTGCACGGCGCGGAGGATCGCGGCGAGAAAGAGCAGGAAGCGGACGTTCTGGTGCGGCGTCTTTCCGGGCTTCAGCAGGTTGAGGCCGTCGAGATCCGAGCCATCGGCGGCAATGGACATCGACCAGTTGCAATGCTTGCCCGAGCCGTTGATTCCCGCGAAGGGCTTCTCTGCGATCAGCGCCTGAAGTCCGTGACGGAGCGCGACGCGGCGGAGAACCGCCATCACCAGCTGGTTGTGATCGACGGCGATGTCCGTCTCTTCGAAGTGCGGCGCCATTTCGAACTGGCAAGGCGCGACCTCGTTGTGACGCGTGGTGATTGGAACGCCGAGCTTGTAGAGCTCGAACTCCACTTCAGAGATGCACGCCTGGACGCGCTCCGGAATTCCGCCAAAGTAGTGATCCTCGAGCTGCTGGCCGCGCGGCGGCGGAGCGCCGATGAGCGTGCGTCCGCCCATCACCAGGTCGGGGCGCATACCGAACAGGGCGCGGTCGATAAGGAAGTATTCCTGCTCGGCGCCGAGCGTCGTGAACACGCGCTGGATCTTCTTGTCGCCGATGAGCTCGAGCAGGTCGATCGCCTTCTCCGAGAGGATGTCGGAGCTGCGGAGGAGCGGGGTCATCTCGTCGAGCGCTTCGCCATTGTAGCCGATGAAGACGGAGGGGATGCAGAGAGTGCGGGCGCCGGCGGACTCGACGATGAAGACCGGGCTGGCAGGATTCCAGGCGGTGTAACCACGCGCTTCCCAGGTGGCGCGAAGCCCCCCGGAGGGAAAACTCGAAGCGTCGGGCTCGCTCTGGATCAGCTGCGCGCCGGTGAACGACTCCATCGGCTGCCGGTCGTCGTCGAAGGAGAAGAAGGCATCGTGCTTTTCGGCCGTGAGTCCCGTCTGCGGCTGGAACCAGTGCGTGAAGTGAGTGACACCGCGGGAGATCGCCCATTCCTTGATCACCTGCGCGACAATCGGCGCGACGCCAATGTCGAGCTTCTTTCCCTGGCGGATGGATGCGGCCAGGCTGGCATAGACATCCTTCGGGAGCTTGTCGCGCATCTGTCGGGCGCCGAAGGTGTTGATGCCGAAGTACTGGGAAGTCGGGATCGGAACGCCGTCCTTTGAGTAGATGGGCGGGTTCTGTGGAATCCGCGAAGTGATCTCTCTGAGGGCGACCTTGCGTGAAGAAAGCGGCGAACCGGTCATCTGAGGTACCTTGTGAGTAGAAATTTGCAAAAACCGCACAAATTCATCGTCAACTTGCCTATTTGTGAGGCAGAAATCAAGCCAGTGTCCGAGAAAAGGTGCTGAAATTGCACTTTTTACTGAAGTCGGCTATAGTGCTTCCAATGCCACGCAATACTCGCATAGGCGATACCAGCGGCGCCACCAGGAAAGACATCCTCGAGCTGGCGGCGAGGAATGACGTCCGCTTTCTCCGTCTCCAGTTCACGGACATCCTGGGCATCAACAAGAATGTCGAGGTCCCGGCGTCGCAGTTCGAGAAGGCGCTGGCGGGCGACATCATGTTCGACGGCTCTTCAATAGAAGGGTTCGTCCGCATCGAGGAATCGGATATGCTCCTCGCGCCCGATCTCGGCACATTCCAGATATTCCCGTGGGGAGATGAGAAGAACCGCGTCGCGCGCGTCATCTGCGATATCAACACGACCGACGGGAATCCGTTTCCTGGAGATCCGCGCGGAGTGCTGAAAAAAATCCTCTCCCGCGCCGATAAGCTCGGCTACACGATGAACGCGGGAATGGAGGCGGAGTTTTTCATGTTCAAGCCGGGGGCGAACGATGCGCCCTCGACGGCGACGCACGACGTCGGCAGCTACTTCGATCTCGCGCCGGCGGACCTCGGCGAAGATGCGCGGCGGGCGATCGTGGGCGTGCTGGAGCAAATGGGATTCGAAGTCGAGGCGGCGCATCACGAAGTCGCGCACGGGCAGCACGAGATCGACTTCCGCTACGCCGATGCGCTGCGGACAGCCGACAACATCACGACCTTCCGGTTCGTGGTAAAGTACGTGGCGCAGACGTTCGGTCTCGTCGCGTCGTTCATGCCGAAGCCGATCTTCGGGCAGAACGGCAGCGGGATGCACACGCACCAGTCGCTTTTCAAGGGAAAGGAAAACGCTTTCTGGGACGAGAAGGCGGAATGGGAGCTCTCGTCAACGGCGCTGCATTACATCGGCGGGCTGTTGCAGCACGCACGCGGTTACGCGGCGATCACGAATCCACTGGTGAATTCGTACAAGCGGCTGGTGCCAGGTTTCGAAGCGCCGGTGAACGTCGCGTGGTCGATGAAGAACCGTTCGCCGATGATCCGCATCCCCGATCGGCGCGGAGCGGGAACACGCATCGAGCTGCGCATCCCCGATCCGGCGGCGAATCCGTATCTTGCTCTCGCGGTGCAGCTCGCGGCGGGACTCGACGGAATCGCGACGAAGGCCGATGCGCGGGAGCCCGTGAACACGAATATCTGGGAGATGTCGCATCGGGAGAAGCGGAGGCTGCGAATCGACGATCTGCCGAGGAATCTCGAGGAGGCGTGCGACGAGCTGGAGAAGAACGACGTGATCACGGAGGCCCTCGGCGAGCACGTCACGCAGCACTTTCTAGCGGCGAAGAGGATGGAGTGGCAGGAGTACATCAGCCAGGTGAGTCAGTGGGAATTGGAGAATTACCTGGCGAAGTACTGACAACTGAACTGCAACTGCAACTGCAACTGCAACTGCAACTGCAACAGAACACGTGCCCAGTTCTCGGCTGTGCAGCTCACGGCTTCTCAGTCACAGCGATGCTGACTCGTCGTTGTTATTTCGCATCATTCCGCCGGACAAGTCTCTGAGTAGTTGACTGAGAGGCTGTCAGCTATGTGACTCAACACTGGGCACGCGTTCGGTTGCAGTTGCGTTTCAACGAGACCTGTTCTTCGCCCCGATCTTCTTCCGCGGCACCTTTGCCCCCTTCTTCCGGGCCTCCGACAGCCCGATGGCGATCGCCTGCTTGCGGCTGGTCACTTTTCGGCCGCTCCCCGACTTGAGCGTTCCCTTTTTCTTGCGCCGCATCGCGCTCTCGACGCGCTTCGACGCCGCTTTTCCGTATTTTCTTCCGCGTGAAGATTTCTTGGCTGCCATGATAGTCATCCGTGAAGGTTTCGAGGTGTGCGCTCAGTGACCGATCGCGCCGGTATCGAAGCCGAGGCGGTGGCGAGACTCACCGGGGGCATCGAACCGCCGGAGAATCGGGCAATTCTCGTGCAATGCCTGAGCGGCGATCTGTCCCCGGCAGTCGCGATCGTACGAATGCTTGCGGCTTCGCACGATGTCGCCGAGGTACGTGGGGCGATAGACCACGTTGCGAAGCAGGCGGCGGTGAGATCGAGAGCGGGTGACAATCTCGTTCACGATCGCGCCGACAACCTGACCCAGCTTTTCGTCGACAACGTTCGCGAATGCGAAGAAATCGTGGCGATGGCGGAGAACGATGGACACTCGGACAGGGAGTACCCCGCCGAGCCGGACGGCTACTGGGATGCGTACTCGCGTCATCTGCGGAGCCATCCGCCGAGTTAGGTGGCGCGGGCAAACGTCAATAGAAGCGGCGAATCAATCTCGTAGCGCCGACGAGGCCTGCTACCATACATTTGTTCCCCAACATTTCCCTACCTATTGTATGCGACTAATTCGTGTTCTCTCGGCGGCGGCGGTTTTCTCGGTAGCAGCACTCGGATCCGGGTGCGGTGGTGGAGGTGGAGGAGGAACTGACGTTCCGCCGGTAGGCCCGGCGGCGGCGGTTTCAGCGGTGAGCGGGACGAGCGGCTCGGTGGTTGCGGGAGCCGCGACCGCGATCGCTCTGACAGCGAAAGTGACTGACGCCGGCGGTCACGCTGTGAGCGGATCTTCCGTTTCGTGGGGAACCGCGTCTGGGTCGATCTCCCCGGCCGCATCCACGAGCGATGTCGCCGGACAGGCGACGGCGCAGTGGACTCCCGGTAACGCAGCGGGCGCTCAGACCGCGACCGCATCGGTGAGCGGCGCCGGCTCGGCGACTTTCACGGCGACGGTGGCCGCTGCCGCGTTGGCGAAAATCAAGCTCGCACCGGACACGACGAAGCTGACGAGCGCCGGACAAACGTCGCAGCTGTCCATCACGGGTCTCGACGCATTCAACAACACTGTGCCGGGGTTCACTCCCACGTTTGTAAGTGACGCGCCGAACATCGCGACGATCAACTCGGTCGGTCTTGTCACGGCGGTTGCGAACGGGACAACGACGGTTCGCGCGCTGAGCGGGCTGATCAGCGGAACAGCAACGGTCGTTGTGAACATCACGGCGACGAATCCGTGTCCGGCTTCAGCGCTGAATACGCTGGCCGTCGGCGGCTCGGTAACGCTCACGGGACCGCAAGCGTCGGCGATATGCATCAACGGCGCGACGGGCGCTGAATTCGTCGCCGTTCCATTTTACGGGACAGGCAATGGTGGAACGGGAAGCGGCCAGGGCGCGTTCACTCCTGCGCCGGTACTTTCGTTCACGCTGAACCCGCTGACGAATACGACTGTCAGCGGACCGCCGAATCCGAGCGTGGGTGTGAGTTCGCAGGGTCGCGCATCGGTGAGCACGACCGGCGAGCGCGGTCTGGTGCGCGATGTCGCGTGGGAGGCGAAGTTCCGCGAGCGGGTGCGGAGGCAGTTCGGTCCCCTGAGGCAGCAGGCGCAGGACGCAATGCTCGCGTCGTCAGGCCTGAGAAAGAGCATCGGGATCTCAGCGGCGGTGAATGTCGGAGACAAGCTGAGTCTCAACGTCAATGTGAACCAGAGCTGCTCGAATCCGCAGTTCGTGCCGGCGACGGTAAAGGTTGTGTCGGCGCACGCGATCATCGCCGAAGACGATCGCAATCCTGCGAACGGATTGAACGACGCCGACTACCAGTCGATCGCCAGCCAGTTCGACTCGCAGGTATGGACGGTGGACACCGATAACTTCGGGCCGCCGACCGACATCGATAAAAACGGTCGCGTGATCATGTTCTTCACGCGTGCCGTGAACGAACTCACGCCGACGAGCAACACAACGTCGTTCGTCGGCGGATTCTTTTTTGGAAGGGACCTGTATCCGCCGACGACACCGTGCGACAACAACAAGCCTCCAACGAGTTTTGTCGTAGGCAGCAACAACGCCGAAATGTTCTATATGCTGGCACCGGATCCGACCGGCGTCGTCAACAGTCACGTTCGCAGCACTGCGTTCGTGAAGAACATCAGCATCGGCACGGTCGCGCACGAATTCCAGCATCTCATCAACTTCGGCTATCGTCTCTACGACCCGACTGTTTTCACCGCCGCAAACTTTCCCGAGCAGCCGTTCCTCGACGAAGGTCTCGCGCACATCGCGGAAGAATTGAACTTTTACGCCGCGACCGCGCAAAGCTCACGCGCGAACCTCGATGCTTCACGACTTGTCGCAGACAACGCAAACTATTTGGCATTCGGCAATCAGAATGCGGTGCGTTTCCGCGAGTATCTGAAAAATCCAGACAAGTACCCGCCCTACTCGGTTCTTGCCGACACCTCGCTCGCAGTGAGGGGAGGGATTTGGTCGCTCCTGCGTTACGCCGCTGACCGGCGCAGCTCCGTGCCCGAGAAGACGACGTGGCTGAAGCTGGTGCGCCCTGGCCAGGATGTCGGCGGGATGACCAACCTGGTAGCAACATTCGGGTCCGACATTCTCTCCCAGATTCGTGACTGGACGGTCGCCAACTATCTGGATGACGCGGGAGTTAGCAACACGGCTTCCGCATACACCGAGCCTAGCTGGAACACGCGCTCGGTCGAGACCTACGTGAACGGAACGAATCAGGCGAACGGCACCGTGTTCCCGCTCAAGGTTGGAACCATGCTCAGCGCGCCGGTTGATCTAACTCTTTCCGATGGTGGGGCAGCGTACCTCAGGTTCGGTGTCGCTGCCGGCCAGATTGGCGGCGCGACTATCACGAGCTCCGGCGCGCTGCCGGCAGCGTTCAGCGTGACTGTGGTACGAACCAAATGAAGCTTCAGCGGGCGCTCGGCACTGTCGCGCTCGTGTTCGTGATGTTCTTCAACGTCTCCGGCGGTGCGTTCACCACGGAGACGTTGATCGTTAGCGTCGGCCCCGGACTGGGACTGCTGCTGCTCATTCTCGTACCGCTTTTCTGGTCGCTGCCGGAGACGCTGATAATCGGCGAGCTGGCGAGCGCGCTCCCCGAAGAAGGCGGCTACTACAAGTGGGTCGACCGCGCGTTCGGAAAATTCTGGGCGTTTCAGAACGGCTGGTGCACGTGGATGTATTCGCTCGTCGATATGGCGATTTATCCGGTGCTCTTCAATCAATATCTGTCATACTTTGCACCCAATCTTTCGCCTCTGACGCAGTGGGTGATAGCGCTGGCTGTGATCTGGGGCGCGACGGCGATCAATCTTCGCGGCGCTTCACGGGTTGGACTCACATCGATAGTCGCGGGCGTGATCGTGCTTGGCGCGTTCGCGCTGCTCTCGGTCGCGGCGATTCCGAACATCCATCAGGTGCCGTGGCGCCCCTTCAATCATCCCGGTCAGGGAACGCTTGGCGGAATCGGAGTTGGCATTTCCATCGCGCTCTGGAACTACATCGGCTGGGACAATCCCTCCACCGTCGAGGGAGAAGTGATCGATGCGGGGCGGAGCTATCCCCGCGCTCTTGCGATTACACTGCCGCTCGTGTGCCTTGGTTATATCGTGCCGCTGCTGGCCACCGCGGGCGCGAGCGATTGGAGCAAATGGAAGGAAGGCGGGTGGCCCGAAATAGCGCGGATGTCAGCCGGCGCGATGGGCGGGCCGCTGGCAATTCTTCTCTCAATCGCGGGGATGATCAGCGCGCTGGCGCTGTTCAACGCACTGCTGATGTCGTACTCGCGAATCCCGCTGGTGATGGCCGAAGACGGATTTCTCCCGAAGCGGTTCGCGCGCACCGATTCCAACGGCACGCCGCGAAACGCGGTTCTGTTCTCGGCGGTCTTCTATTCAATTTTTGCGCTCGTTTCGTTCGGGCGTCTGGTGGTCGCCGACGTGCTCCTCTACGCCTTCGCGCTGATCCTGGAGTTTGGCGCGCTGCTGGCGCTTCGCAGGAAGGAACCTGAGCTGCGCGGTTCGTTCCGAATTCCAGCGGGATTCAAGACTGTGTGTATGCTGGCGATAATCCCGATGGTGATTCTGATTGCCGTCGTGGCGCTCGAGATTCGAGACGGTGAATACGGGCTGCCGGCAGTGATAGGCGCGCTGATCGCGGCACTCGCGGGGCCGATCGCCTACTCGCTGGTGTCGCGCTCCGGATTGGCTGCCTGAGACGAATCGTAGTCTTCGCGGCGTGAGGAGCGACGGCGATCCTTTCGGCGGCGATCGGTAGAGCTCCGCGATCTCAGCCATCGCCACGTGAGCACTACGGCGACTGCGATGATGATCCAGTAGAACGGAATGAGGAGCTCGTGAAACGCCGGCGCCGACGCCTCGAAGAAATGGAGCAGCGCGAGCGACGCGACGGTGACGATCCAGACGGTGACAAGATGGCGGATGCTGCGGCCGTAAATCACAGGCACTGGCTTATCGGTCGGAGAGAATTGGGAACGTCCGTGAAGAAGGGACTATATAAGGTAGTGCGAAACCAGTAAGACGGGGCCGCGTAGTTGGGCAGCATTCACACGATACGGAGAGAATACGTGAAACGTTTACTGTTCGTCGCTGCGCTGTTGATTGCCGCCCTCGCGCCGGCTGTATCTCACGCCCAATCGCTGGACGCAGGAGTCAGGCTATTCGAGGCCAAGAAGTACGCCGAGGCAAAGACTTTCTTCTCGCCCTTCGCGGGCAGGAACGCTGAGGCCGCTTATTACATGGGAAGAATTGCGATGGACGAGAACGACGACAAGGCGGCGGACTGGTTCGAAACGGCGACGAAGATGAGTCCCACCAGCTCTCTCTACTTCGACTGGTACGGGCGCGCTCTCGGCAATCAGGCGATTCACGCCAGCAAGTGGAAGATGCCATTTATCGCACCGAAGGTGAGGAACGCATTCGAGAGAGCGGTTGCGCTAGATCCGGACAATCTTGATGCGCGCGAGTATCTCATCCAGTACTACCTGCAGGCGCCGGGGGTTGTAGGTGGCAGCAAGCAGAAAGCGCGCGAAATGGCGCTCGAGATACGAAAGCGGAACGCGTATCGTGGCGGATTGCAGGTCGCCAACGTTTGTGCCGGCGAAAAGGACTTGCCCTGTGTCGAGCGGGAGATGCTGGCGTTGAAGGCGGTCTTTCCGGACAGCTCCGTGGTTTATACCGAGCTGGCCGCCTTTTATGCCAGTCAGAAAAATTTCGACAAATCGTTCGTGATTCTCGACGAGCGCCTCAAGGCGAAACCCGATGACATGAATGCGACGTTCGCGATCGGCCGGACGGGAGCGCTGTCGGGACAGAATCTCGACCGGGCCGAAAAGGCGCTCAAGTCATATCTGGCCTCACCTCCGCCGGTGAATCCGATCCCACCAGCGAACGTGCATTTCCGGCTCGGGATGGTTTATGACAAGGAAGGAAAAAGAGACCTGGCGCGCGGGGAGTACACCGCCGCTCTCCGGCTGAATCCCAAGCTAAACGACGCGAAGAAGGCTTTGGACGCGCTCGGCGGCTGACCTTGCCTAGCGATCTTCCGCGAGCTTTCGGAGCGTCTCCCCGGCTAGACGATAGGTGGTCCAGTCGTCTTTCGCAGTCGCGCCGATCTTCCGGTAGAAATTGATTGCCAGCTCGTTCCAGTTGAGGACCGACCATTCAAGGCGCGGACAATCGCGCTCGACGGCGATCCGCGCGATTTCCCGAAAGAGCGCGGCGCCGGCGCCGTGGCGCCGCATCGCGGGGCGGACGAAAATGTCCTCGAGGTAGATACCGCGCTTCCCCGTCCAGGTGGAAAAGTTGTAGAAGAAAAGAGCGAAGCCGGCGGGATCTTTTCCGACGTGAGCGAGAAGAACTTCGGCCTGCGGCGGATCGCTGAAGAGTGCGGCGGTCAATCCCTCGACAGTTGCGACCGCCTCCCCGGGGGCGCGCTCATACTCGGCGAGCTCACGAATGAACTGCTGAATGAGAGGCACGTCGTGCGCGGTCGCGCGCGAAACGCGTACAGGCTCCATTCCTTCGGTCATCGGTTGATATGCGGGGGCGTGATTACTTCAGCGCCTGCCCGATGATCCGTAACGAACCGTCGTTCGGCGCCGGCTTGAGACCAAGGATGCGGGTCATCAAGGGATACACATCCACATTTGAAAATGCGGGGATGCGAGCGCCGTGCTTGAACACTGGCCCGTGCGCGATGAACAGCGCGCGCATCAGCGGGTCGGCGTTGTCGAAGCCGTGTGTGCCGAGGTTTTTGTTTCGCGTCGGCTTGCTGACGCCGATCATCCAGCCGGTTTGGGCGAGCGCGACGACGGGAGTGATGCGGTCGCTCGCCTGGAAGTGCAGCCGCGCTGGTATGTCCTTCTTCAGCCACGCTTGTACGTGCGGAAGGCGATTGAGTGCGGCGGCGAGCGCGGCGTTGTCGCCATTGAGCGCCCATCCCATGAAGATCGGACCGCGGTCAACGGTTCGAACATTGAGCGTGTCGGTTACGTCGGAAACGTAAACGACACGCTCCGGGCTGATATTCGCCATTCCGTGATCCGAGACGATGATCAGATCCACAGCGTCGTACATCCGCTGAGCGCGTAGGCCGGAGACGAGACGCGCGATGGCGCTATCCACGCCGAGCACAGCGGCGCGCGCTTCGGGCGAATCAGGCCCCTTCTCGTGCTCGATGTGATCGGGCTCGTTGAAATAGAGTGTGATCATCCGCGGCCGCTGCGCCTCGGGGAGCCGGAGCCACGCGAGTACGGAATCCACACGACCGGCGAATGTGATGCTCGCATCGTACTTCTTGTAGATGCTGGGGCGAATTCCTTCGACCGCCGCTTCGGATCCGACCCAGAAGAATGACGCGGACTTTACGCCCTGCTTCTCTGCGGTGACCCAGATCGGCTCGCCGCCCCACCATCTCGATTCGGTCGCACCCGGGCCGCTGATCGAGAACCCCGCTTTGAACGCGGTGTCAAACATCGTGTTGGAAACGATCCCGTGATGCTCCGGGTAAAGCCCGGTGACGATCGTGTAGTGGTTGGGAAACGTGAGTGACGGAAAGGACGGCTGCATCCACTCCGACACGACGCCGTCGTTTGCGATGGCGTTGAGGGCGGGGGGAGCGTCGCGGTCGAGAAGATCGCGCCGGAATCCATCGAGTGAGACGAGGAGGATGGTCTGCTTGTCGGCAAGCGGCTTTAGAGATTGCGTCGCCGGAGTGCACGCCGCCGCGAAAAAAACGACGAAAGCGGCGGCGCTTCGGCGAAGGTCATTCGGGACGATCTTCCTCATCTGGCAGTCTCCAAGAGGCCGGGTGCGACGTGTGGGCCTATAATAGATGCAGAACAACCGGCCCTCAACACTCCTGCAAGTGAAAGAGTCCCGTTAGTTTTGGAGCACGGCGCCGTGGCCAAGTGGTAAGGCGGCAGACTGCAAATCTGCTATTCGTCGGTTCGATTCCGACCGGCGCCTCTCGAATCAGCTTCCAGGCAGCATCGTACCGGCGATGAGTCCGAGAAGGACGCCCAACCCGCCATAGGTCGCGACGAACAGCACTGCCGGAGTGTGCGTAAACCCCACGCCGACTGCTTGATGTTCGGACGCGACCGCCCCGATAATCCCGCCGATAATTCCGCCAACAGCAGCGCCACGAAAGATATTGGCGTTGAAGGAAGAACGCGTTGAATCCCTCAAGGCTTCTCCAGGCGGCACGGCGTGCCGGGCGGGCGCCGTCCGGATCGCAGGGCCGAGCGGTGAAGGGACGCGGACGAGCGGCTGTTGAGCGCCGGCGGCAGCCGGCGCGAGCAGAAGCAGGACGATTGAGAGTGCGACTAGCGATTTCATCGCATGTATCCTGGGAGGTTGCGGGTGAATGTCGCCACCGAAGCTGTCGCGGACGTTACGCTACATTCAGTGGGAGTATATCTCAGCGAATGTTCAGTCCAATCGGAATTCCCATCTCACGCGTCGTGAAGCGCTTTTCATTCCTGGTGTTGCCGGGAGTGATGCTTTCGGTCGCGGGGTGCGCGAAGGTTCTCGGCGCGACCGATTTCCCGCCGAAGGGCGAAGCGCGAACGACGTTTCACGAGATACGGGTCGGATCGGCACGCCGTAATTTTCTCCTTCATCGGCCACCACCGCCATATGGTCGTCCATTGCCCCTGCTGGTTCTGCTTCACGGATCGAGCGCCAATGCCAACGTGATGATGGAAGAGAGCGGCATGAATGCCATTGCTGACAGCCTCGGCGCGCTGGTCGTTTATCCGAATGGGACGGGCGAAATCCCCTACTTCCGGCTGTTCTGGAACGAGACTGGATGCTGCGCCCGGCCCGCGGGCGTGCGCGGCGTGGATGAAGAGGCGATGCTTCTCGCCATCGTAGATTCCATCTCTCGTGCGTTTCCGATCGATCGAACGAGAATGGGCCTCGCCGGCTTCTCCGATCCCGGCTCGATGGCGTACCTCATAGCATGCGATCAATCGGAGGTTTGGACGACGATCGGCGTGATCGCGGGAAAGCTTCCCGCAACTACGTGCGGCCCGAAGCGCGGAGTATCAACGGTCGTATTCCACGGCACCGCCGATCACAACATTCGATATGGAAGCACCGCCGCCGACGTGGACGCCTGGGCACAAAGACAGCGGTGCAACGCCGGCGTCATGGATTCGACGGGATTGGTGAAAACCACCGACTATGCGGGCTGCCGCGATGGCGCCGAGGTGAAACTATATAGTCTGATCGGCGGGAGGCACGGATGGCCGGGCGGAAGAAAGAGCTGGCTTCTCGCGCCGAGTCCGTCGCGCGCGGTCGATGCCAGTCGAGTTTTCGCGAATTTCGTGATCTCCCACCCTCGGACGGCGGGCAGGTAGATGGCGGCGCCAAGGTATCTCACTGCGCTCGCGGCGATGATGACACTTGTCTCCGCCACGAACTGTGATCGGGCGAGGCACACGGAATCGGAGTTGGGTCGCTGGCAGATTGGAACGACCGCGCACGATCTCGCTTTCGCCGGTGAATCAAGAAGCTTTCTGATTCACGTTCCCGCCTCGCGCATGAGAACGCGGCTGCTGCGGGCCGTTGGATTTCCCCTGCTGGTGGTGCTGCACGGAAGCGGCGCCGACGGCGAGACGATTCGCCGTCAGACCAAATTCGATTCGTTATCCGAGATTTACCACGTCGCAATTGCGTATCCCGATGGATCGTCAGGTCTATTCGGGCTCGGCTCGGATTGGAACGCCGGAGAATGCTGTGGAACTGCAGCGCGGCGCGGCGTCGACGATGTCGGATTCATTCGGGCAGTTATCGAAGAAGCGAAGCGGCACCTGCCGATTGATTCCCGGCGCATATATGTCGCTGGATTCTCCGACGGAGGCCGGATGGCGTACCATTTTGCCTGCGCCGCATCGCCTGACGTCGCGGCGATCGGGGTAGTGTCGGGGAGTCTCGTGGATTCCCGGTGCCAGCCTTCGCGTCCCGTTCCAGTAGCCATCATACACGGTACGGCCGACGAGGACGTGCCATTCGCTGATTCAGCGTTGAGCGCGTCTCCGTTTTTATTGCCTCCCGAGCTTCTCCGACTTCCGCCCTCGGCACGATTCTGGGCGATGGAGAATGGATGCAGCGGCTTCGTTTCGCGTGTTATCGCCCCGACAGTGACGCGCACGAGTTTTCATTCGTGCACCGGAGCGGATGTGGCGTTTTACGGGATCAGCGGCGGGACGCATTCGTGGCCAGGCGGAAAAAGGGATGGGGCCGATGGTCAAACGCCTAGTCAAGACCTCGATGCGTCCGGAACTCTGATTCGTTTCTTTCTCGCTCACACCAGATGAGATTGATCGCAGCAGTCGTTGCCGCCGGCATCCTGTCCAGCACCGCGGTCGCGCCTCGCGCCGCCAGCGCCCAGGCGGGCAGCTCTGAATTCGGTTCGTTGAGAAAGGAGCTGCCGCTTATCGAGCTGCCTGGCAGCGAATCAAGCCCAACGCTGGTGGTGTTCGTGAGTGGCGATGGCGGTTGGGCGGCAATCGAAAAGGACATGTCGGCCGAGTTCAATAATCGCGGCGCAGCCGTAATAGGATTCGATCTGCGCGAATACCTTCGCAGAAAGCGGCGAACGCCGGAAGACGTCGCCCGGGATGTCGCGCGGGTCTATCGCGCGTATTCGGATGCGTGGGGGAAGCCATCCGTGGTGCTCCTGGGTTTCTCGCGGGGGGCGGGGATGCTCCCGTTCATCCTTAATCGACTTCCGGCGGACATTGATTCCCGCTTAAAGCTCACGGCCTTCGTCGGACTTCCGCGGACGGTGAACATGACGTTTCACTGGATCGACATCATTCGCGACGTAAGCCGTTCCGACGACATCCCGGTGATACCAGAGCTGCAGCGCGCTAGCCCTGGTAGAATGGTCTGCATCTACGGCGGGGAGGAGCTGCTTTCAGGCTGCCGGACCGCGCCTGTGTGGGTGAAGCGAGTCCAGCTTCCGGGGGGACATCACCTTGAACGCGCTTACCGTTCGATCAGCGACAGCGTGTTCAAGTATTTGCCGATGTGATTTAGTTCGGACGAAGGCGCTATCGCAGCGAACGCAGTTTAGCTCACCGCCGAGGCGGACACTTCCCAGACTCCGCCCAAGAGAACTCCCGCAACGCCGATGACGGTAATTGCCCAAGGATACCAGGCGGGCTGCCGAGCCGCGTGAGAGCGCGCTGACACGAAGGACATCGCGAGCAAAAAAATCGCAAGCACAGCGGCGTGAAGCATCGGGCTCGCCGGTGCGAGCCGGGCCGTGAGCCAGCCGCCGAATAGCGCGGCGACCAAAGAGAGAGCGAGGTTGGAGTAGAGATAATTCCGCGGCGGTATTCCATGCATGCTGCGCGCGCCGGCAAAACCTCCCGGTATCATCACTGCGGCGGCAATTGCGGTTCCAGTCATCACGATGACGGCCATCGCCAGATAGCCTCCTACGATGCTTCGAATGCTTGCAAACACGGACCCTCCGCGATGATTTCCTAGTGCGCTTGCGATCAACGCGCGCGACGGACACGGCGATTACTTACGGAGCACGCCTCCGAGTCCTCCGCCGATCAGGCCGGCGATGTTGGCGAGCACGACGGGGCGCGAACGGCCGCCAGGCGAGACGAGAAATCGCGGCTCCCATTCAGGATAAAACCATTCCTTGAATTCGCGTATGCCCTGGAAGTTGTAGTACCGCTCTCCGTAACCGCGGACGGCAGAGCCGAGCTGATGCCAGATCGGGGCGCCGGCAGCGGAGCGGAGGCCGGACAGCGGCGCCATTCCGAGATTGAGCCAGCGGTATCCGATCGAGCGGCCCCATAGCATCACCTCGGCCAGCAGGTATCGCATGATGCCGGGAGGAGCGTCGGGGAAGTACCGCATGAGGTCTACCTCGAGCTCTTCGTTGTGCCCGGAATTCCAAATCGAAGCGAAGGCGATGATGCGCCCTTCGCGGCGCACCAGCGCGACCGGAAATCGCGCGACGTATTCGTCGTCGAAGAATCCGAGCGAGAAGCCTTTCTCCCGTGAGTGCTTGTTCTCGAGCCAGGCGTCGGAAATCGCGCGCAACTGGGGGATGTGCTCCCGTACGTCCGGCGGCAGAACGATTTCGGCGGAGCATCCGCTATCGACAGCCTTTCTCCAGACGCGGCGGAGGTTCCGGCGCTGCGGACCTTCGAGGCTGAAATCGTCGAGACGAACGCGCGCTTCCTCTCCGAGCTTGGCGACGGCAAATCCGTGATCCAGGTACGCGTGCAGCAGAACCGGTCCGACTTTGTAGAACACCGCCATTCCGCCGTGGTCGTCAGCGAGCGAGATGAATCGTTCGACGAGCTGCGGAACCTGCGCCGCAGGGGCGACGGGATCTCCAAGCGACACCCAGCTTCGCCCGTGAATGCCGTACATCACGAACGCGGTGCGGTCGTCATTGAAGAGGAACCGCTTGTCACCAAGCGTGGCCAGATGCGCGGCGGCCTCGACGGAGCCGGCGGCAACCAGCGCGGCGGCGTCGAACTCCGCCTTCAACGGAAGTGGCGGCAGGATGTGCGCCGGGCGAAGGAGCCGCATCGCGCCGAAGAAGATGAGGACGCCCATCGTTCCCGCGGTAGCGCGGAGGAAGCGCCCTTCCTCGTAGTTCAGGTTGAAGAACCCCGGCTGCACGTGCCGAACGCGGTAGGAAATGAATCCGAGAATGATCGACGATGTGACGACAAGCGCGGTCGCGGCAATCCACTGCGGTGTGAACCTCTCCTCGATGAGCGATGTCTTCCGGTAAAAGTACTTTCTGCTCGGAATGAACAGCAGTGCGAGAAGGATGAGGAATGTCGCTTCCTCGTAGTCGAACGCGCGAAGGACCGACAGGACAACTCCGGCGATGATGATGCTGAGCGTAAGGTGGTATGCCGCATCGAGACGCCGCTCGACGCCACGGGCAAGGAGAAGCAGTCCTGCCCCGGCGAGATTGTCGGCGAAATGAGACAACTCGATGAGCGGTATCGGCACGACCTTTCCGAGGAAGCCCAGCCGGCCCGCAACAGCGGGCGTGGCGCCGGAAAAGAGCAACATTGCGCCGGCCGCGAATGTGAGAATCGAAAGCAGGCGTGGAACTACTGCAGCGGTCCAGTCACCCCCGAGCGCGACGAGGCGCTGGATCGGGGCAGTGTGCTGAAAGAGGGCGATCCCCAGATATAGCAATGCCGTGACACCGCTCATCACAAGCACGAAATGATGATGAACGGCGGGGTCTCCGAATTCCTGGATGATCAGTAAAGCATTTCGTCCCACTTGAGTCCTCAGTGTGCTCGCACGAAGATTGACGAAAGATGTCCGTCATACCAACGGTTGCGTCAGGGTGTGACAGGGGTCAGGTTACAGATTCAATGCTGCTTCCCCGCCTTACGCCTCGCTTCCGCCCGATTTTCGCCGCCCAGGTTGTCGTCGTGACAGCGCTGCTTGCGGCAGAGCTGCGCGCGCAGGCCTGCGATACCATAGTATCCCGCACCGGGCTCGCACAGCTGTCGGGGCGGCAAATCGACTCGATCAAAATCATCCCGAGCCCTCCGTCGCGGCTTCCCGGGATAGCGTCTCGCCTTTCGGGAATTCACGTCACGACGCGTGAGGGAGTAATCCGGCGCGACCTTCTTTTTGCGGAAGGACAACCGATCGATGCTGCCCGGGTCGCCGAATCGCTGCGCCGATTGCGGCACCGTGGATATCTCGCCGACGCCGAGGTGGACGGCGTATCGTGCCCGGAGAGAACTGGAGTCGAGCTGATCGTCCGGACCCGCGACCGATGGACGACAAAACCGAGCCTGGGCGTGCAGGCCACCTCGTCCTCTGCCGGCATTCAGGAGGACGATCTGTTCGGCTCCGGGAATTCCGGAAGCATTTCGTTCGCTCTCCGTGAGGGAAAGGCGGGAGTAGCCGGCGGATATGAAAGCTTCTGGTTTCTCGGACAATCTCTCGCCGCAAAATTTCGCGGCGCCCTGTACCCCGATGGCAATGATCTGCGCGCGCGGTTCAGGAATCAGCAGCACAGCGTGTACGACGAATGGCGCACCGAGCTGATTCTTTCACAGTACATCCGCCAATCTACGGAAACCCCGGACAAGGATTTTCAGTCGTTTCACCGGCAAACTGCACTCGCGCTGGTGGGAAAAAAAATCGGCCAGACCTCTACGCACGTGGATCAACTGTTGTTCGGTGCGGACGCCGAGCGCGCGACGCTGAATGCCCCCGATAGGGCGCCCGTCGTTGGGCCGCATTTGGTAAAGCGCGACTATGCCGGACTCAAGGTTGGCTTCGCGCGGCAAGCGGCGGCGTTTGACACGCTCACGTGGCTGATCGAGAAGCAGATTCTCATTGACGTCCCGATCGGATTCGAGTGGGAAGGTCTTGTGGGCGCGGGTCGCGAGCGAATCAACAATCGCGGCGCGATCTTCCTCAACGGATGGACAGGAAGGATGTGGCCGCACGGGACGCAAAGCCTTTCCCAACTGGATCTATGGGGAAGCGGCTATCACGTCGCCGGCCGAGGGAACTGGGACGACGCCAGCGCTCGCGGCGCCTACTCTACCTACAAGCGAACGATGCCGGGAATATTCTCGATTCACGTCGTCGCCGAAAAGCTCGTCAACCCCGATCCCGATGTACGAGCGCTCTCGAACCTGGACATTTCATCGTACGCGGTGCAGCGCATCTACCGGTTTGCCGAAGAGGCATACGCGGCGTCCGTGGAGCAGACGACGCACCTGCGGGACATTGGCCACACCTTTGGTCTCGACGGCGAAGTCTTCTCGGCCGGGTCGCTGCGCCGAAAGTCGCCGCTCTCGCAGTCCGATCACGTCACTGTGGTCGTCATCGGCGCGGGGTTCAGGCTAGTTCCGACCCTGCCGGGAAGCGGCGCGATACGCTTCGATTTGATGTACCCGGTAGTACGGTCAAAAGGGGTCGAGCATCGCCCGATTTTCGCCCTCTCCCTCTCTCCGTGGCTCGAGGCGAGCCGTCACCGCGAGGATCCGCGTCTGCGCCAATGAAGATGAGACGACTATGTCGGAGCCGATAGAAAAGGAAAACGTGGCAGAAATCATGCATCAGCCATAGCTTTTAGTGTCACCGAGTTTGCCGGCCCGAGTCCCAAACAACCGAGCGTAGCCTAGATGGTGTCAACTCGCACAGCAGCAGCCGCAATCGCCGCGGTTGTTTTTGTTTTTGGAACGGCCGCCTGCAACAGCGACCGGGCGTATGCTCCTCCCGATACGGTGCTCACCGATCAACAGGTGAGCAAGGACGTAGCGGTCAGCGGCGGTGAAGCGATGGCCACGGATCTCGCCTCGCTTGCTAACTCGGCTTCGCTTATCGGCGGTAGCTTTTCGGTTCAGAGCGAGCCGACGTCGCTGCGCTTCGATGTACAGAGCACGGCTGATTCCTGCGTGTACGGCTCGGGGCGCTGGACCTGCGCGCCGCGAACCGAAGGCGGGCTGACGGTGTCCCGATCGTATGCGTTTTACGACGCTGCCGGACAGCCGACGAAGATGAAGGACGCGCTCACAACGGCCTCGATCAACTTCCAGCTTGAGATAAACGGCGTGGTCAACCGTGACACCGTTTTCAGCGGGGTCGTTCACCGGACGCGTAACGTCACGATCAGCGGGCTGCTCGGCGTGGAGACAACACGGCGCTGGGACGGCGTCGGGATCAGCGCCGACACCAACACGCACCGCACCGCTCTCACGACGCGCACATATGCGGGAAAATCAGTCGACTCCCTGAAGGCGATCATCTATCCCCAGCCGCGCACGCCAACGGGCTATCCTCTCAGCGGGAGCATGGTTCGCATCGTGAAGTATCTGGTCACTTCAACCGGGCACGGCACCGAGCGCCGCACCGTCGATCGCCGCATCGTCGTCACCTACAACGGCACATCTTCCGCGCAGGTCCAGGCCGGAAGCGTCACTTGCACGCTGCATCTCGACACTCACCACGTCGACGGCTGCAGCTGACCTAAGTCGCAGTTATGCAGTGCTATTCTGTTTTGTCGCCGCCCCCACCGGGGCGGCTTTTTTTCGTCGCAGCAACACGCACGGTCTTGATGTTGACGAATTCCCGGATCCCCACATCCGCCAGCTCGCGCCCATAGCCGGAGCTCTTGACTCCGCCGAATGGGAGCCGCGCATCCGACGCGACCATCTCGTTTACGAAGACGGAGCCTGATTCGAGTTCACGGATCAGCTTCGCGCGCTCCGCGTCGTCATTGGTCCACGCCGACGCGCCAAGCCCGAAACGAGTAGAGTTTGCGATGTTGATCGCGTGGTCCGTATCGTTCGCCTTGAATACCGACGCGACGGGCCCGAAGAGCTCTTCCTGCGCGCCCGGGCTATCCGAAGGGACGTCCACGAGCACAGTGGGATAATAGTAAAAGCCAGCGCCCGGGATCGCCCTGCCCCCGATCAGGATTCTTCCGCCCGCGGCGACAGTGCGCTCGACTTGCCGATGCAGCTCGTCGCGGATCTGCAATGTCGCCAGCGGCCCGAGCTCGACAGTCTCGTCCATCGGGTCCCCGACGGTGAGTGCGCCCACCGCGGCGACGAACTTCTCGACGAATGCGCCGTAGATGGATGCGTGGACGATGAACCGTTTCGCGGCGATGCACGACTGGCCGTTGTTGATCACCCGCGCGATGACCGCGGTTGAAACGGCGTTGTCGAGATCCGCGGTTGGAAGGACGATGAAAGGATCGCTCCCGCCGAGCTCGAGCACCGTCTTCTTGAGATTTCTGCCGGCGTGCTCGGCCACCGAGCGTCCCGCTGTTTCACTGCCCGTGATAGTGACGGCCGAGATTCGCGCGTCGGCAATCACCCCCGCCACGGCATCCGATCCGATGAGAAGCGTTTGAAACGCACCCGGCGGGAAGCCAGCGCGAAGAAAGATCTCCTCGATGGCGAGCGCGCACTGCGGAACGTTGGAGGCGTGCTTGAGCACTCCGACGTTCCCCGCCATCAGCGCCGGAGCGGCGAAGCGGAAGACCTGCCAGAAGGGGAAGTTCCACGGCATCACCGCGAGCACGGGGCCGATTGGCTGATGCATGACCCAGGCGGCATCATCGCCGACATCAATCCTGCGATCGGCGAGAATCGCCGCGGCATTCGCGGCGTAGTACCGGCAAGCAGTAGCGCATTTCTCCGCCTCGGCCACCGCCGCTTTGACGGGTTTGCCCATCTCGAGCGTCATCAACTCTCCCAGCCGGCGCTTGTCGCTCTCGAGAATCTCGGCGGCCGCGAGCATCCGCTCTGCCCGGGAGGCGAAGGAGCTTTGGCGCGCAACGGAAAAAGCGGTCGCGGCGAGAGCAAGCTTCGCGTCGAGCTGGGCCGGCGACAGCGCGTCGAACGTTTTGATCGTCTGGCCTGTCGCCGGGTTTGTCGTCGCGATGCTCATCGTTCTACTTGTCTTCCTTGTCGAGCGACGCGGAGTTGATGCAGAATCGCTGGCCAGTCGGACCGGGGCCATCGGGGAAAACATGGCCGAGGTGTGCGTTGCAGGAACGGCACATCACTTCGGTGCGCCGCATTCCGTGCGACGTGTCGGTTTCCATTTTTACATTCTTCTCGTTGACCGGCCCGGTAAAGCTGGGCCATCCCGATCCGGAGTCGAACTTTGCGTCGGAGTCGAAGAGAGGCGTGCCGCAGCAAATGCACTTGTATAAGCCGGGCTCTTTCGAGTCGTTGTACTTCCCGGTGAACGCGCGCTCGGTGCCTTTCTCGCGGGTGATACGGTATTGCTCCGGCGTAAGCTTGCTGCGCCATTCGTCTTCGGTCTTGTCATTTTTCTCTGCCATATCTTCTCTCTCAATGAGGTTGCGGCCTCGGGGCCGCCAAGGGCGAATATACAGCGCGCTGTTGCGCCGCCATTTCCCAAACCTAGTTTCCCTGATGCACCTTCCCCGCGTTCCGGGCCGAAGCGTCCGAAATCGAGCTGCCGCTGCAATCGCCTTGTTGGGATTATGCACAGCGTGCGCCGGGAATGGGATCGGGGTGCGGCGGCCTTCCCACATCGATTACTGGGGCGCGCTGGCCGAGCTGCGCCCTGATGCCGCGGCCAAGTATTCGCGCACATTTTCCCAGCGCCTGTTCGCCGTATCCCTCGGCTACATGATGAAGGGGGAGCTGGAGCCGGCGGAAGCGGGGTTCGCGTCACTGCAGGCAACCGCCGATGACTCGGTGCTCCGCGCCGGAGCCCGCGTTGCGTACTCGGCGGTGCTGCAATACGAAGAGAAGTGGGCAATCCTTTCGAAGGTGCTTCCATTCGTGGCGCCCAATCGTGACGCCGATCGCGCCGGGGTCGAGCGATGGGCCACGGCATTTACGAACGTTCCTCGCAAGACACTCGATTTTCCCGGACGCGTGGTAGTGCTGCCGCTGACACTGTCGGAGGCGGGTACGCCGATGATTCCGGTGCGAATTCACGGAAGGGAGTTTCACTTCTGGCTCGACACGGGATCGAGTCTCACGATCGTCGCTACAAACGTCGCGGCAACACTCGGCCTTTCACCGCTATCGGCCGACACACTCGAAATGGTGACGAACACGGGGCGCGTCAGCGCGCGGCCGGCCTTGATCGACCGGCTCGACCTCGGGCAGATCACGATTGGAAATGCGACGGCGATGATCGTTGACGACCGCAGCATGGAAATGCGTGAAATGATGCAGATGGACGCAGCGCATCCCGTACCGGTGAAGATCGATGGAATCATCGGCTACGACATCATGCAGCGACTGGACATAGAGATTGACTACGGCGGAGCGCGGATACGCCTTCGCGATCCTGCGGCGCGCCGCAACGCCGACCCTTCGTCGCGAAATCTCTTCTGGCTCGGCGTGCCGGTCGTGCGCGTCGTCGCGAGCGATGGAACGTCACTTCATTTCGGGCTCGACACCGGCGCGCAGGCGACGTCCGGCACGGAGTCACTCCTCGACAAACTCGACATCGAGCCCGACCGCAGGGATCCGAAAAAGGTTGGCGGTCTCGCGGGCAGCACAGCGCTCCAGGCTCCGATCGTGCATCAACTCAAGGTGGTGGTGCGGGGTCATCCGCTTTACCTCAAGGAGCTACTTATTTACGCCCCGGTTTACCGAACGCTCGTCTCGCTGGACGGCGTACTTGGCGCCGACATTTCGCGGGTGGGCGTGGTGAGAATGGACGCCACCAACGGCATATTCTCGGTGGACGAGGGCGTACGAAAACCCATCAACCTGAACTAAGAGAAGGATGGAGCCAGGAAAGCTGCCCGTCGAAGTTGAAGTTGGACCGCGGTTCGAGGTGTTCTATGCGCTCCACAAACTATTTGCGCCGTCAACGCCGGTGACCGACAAATGGCGGAAGTCGGCGCGGAGCAGAATGGGCTCGCGGACTCACGCCGAAGCGAAGCTGATCGCCCCCGACCCGCTGATGTGGGCGATTCTCGCGGACTGCACGCTCGGCGCGGAGAAGATCGCCACGTTCGACGATCTTGTCACCGCAATCGAGGGTCAGCCCGCCTCGCGATTCAGATCGAGAGTAGTCGCGGGCATTCCCGGTCCGGTCGGAAATGATCTTCGGGCAACTTTCGAGGCGCTGCTGAGCGACGCTGAGGATTATAGAACGCGCCTCGCCGCCGTTCTGCGCGGATTCTGGTCTCGTGTTTTCGCAGACGATTTCGCGGCGATGTTGCCTGAGTTGAACAGAATGGCCCGTCAGCTCTCCGCGGCGAAAACGAACGCGACAGCGTCGAGCATGGCGGCGCGGCTGCGCATTCCAATTACCACTAACGATGACGCCGGCGAGTTGAAAATCGGGCGCGGCGCTCCGATTCCAATCTCCCGGATCGGACGGATGCTCGTCATTCCGTCAGCGTTCAACCTCGATCGCTGGTGGACCAAGCACGATGACGACGATGATGGAACGGATTTCTTTTTCCCGTTGAACGACGGAACCATCATTCCGAATGACGCAATTTCTGATCGCTCGGCACGTACGGGGGGAAGGAGCACGCCGCGCGATGCCGCCACGGCGCCAGCTGCGGATGACGTTCACCCGGAGAGCGTTTTCCGCGCACTGGGCGACACGACACGCTACGCGATTGCGACGATTCTCGCCCGCCAACCGGCCACACCGAGCGATCTCTCGCGGCAGCTGAAGGTGTCGAGGCCGACGATCACCCACCACGTGCACGCTCTGCGCGACGCGGGGCTGATCGTCGAAGGAGCGGATGGTGGCAGGCTCGGCCTCGACCGGTCGCGGCTGGAGCTGCTGTCGCAGGCGGCGGTTTCATCGCTGTTCGCGTCGGAGGGCAAGCTGAAGCTCTCGAAGACGCGAAAGAAAGTCCGCTGAAAGCAGCGGGACTTCAAAACCATTTCCCGGGTCGCGACGTCTAATCGGATAGAAAAGGGGGATTCCCCGATTCGTACCGATCAATACGAATCGTCGCGAGCTCGGGCGAAGCGGTGGGCTGGCAGGACGGGTGGGCCGCCGTTAGCTCAGCCCCGTACTCGAAAGAGTGCGGGGTTTCCGTGCTTGTGGCTATTTCGCCGGCGCATCCGGGTAGCCGGTATCCATAATCACCTTCCAGCTTCCCCTCGCATCGCGCCGCCAGAGCGTGATGTACCGTCCGCGATAGCTCACTTCGCCCTTTTTCGCGCCGACGAGGCCGACGGCTTGCGACGTGCCGATGGTGATTCCGACGCGGCCGTCCTGGAATACGTGCGCTTCGAGCGGCTGCCAGTTGAGAGTGATCGTCGTGTCTGAGATAAGCGGAGTGTCAGCGACGCGCACTGCGTCGTAGCCCTTCACGATTCCCCCGCGATACTTGACGCGAATCGCGTCGCTCGCGAAGAAAGACATCCAGCCGTCTATCCCCCGGGCGTGGGTAGCGTCAGCAAAATCACGGTCGGCCCGCAGGAGCTCCTCCTCCCCAGCGGCTGGGGCGTAAGTGCTCCGAGTCGAACTGTTGGAGCTGACTACGACGCAGCCCGAGAAGAGAAATGCCGCGCCGACGAGAAATGATGTGTTTCGCATCGAATTAGGTCTAAGGTGTTGCGCTGTGACGTGGCGTGAGCCTTGGTATGAGCGATAACTTGTCTCGTCGGCGACTTTCCGCGCTAGCGGCCGGGACCGCCGGCACCCCTACAGAGGATCCAATGTCCAACGCATTCGCACCGAGTCTCCTTGCCGGCAAGTCGGCGCTCGTCACCGGCGGGGGGAGCGGGATCAATCTCGCGATCGCGAAGCGGTTCGCCGCTCACGGAGCGAATGTCGCCATCATCGGACGAACGAAGGAAAAGCTGGACGCGGCGGCGGCGGAGCTCCGTGAATTTGGCGGGAAGGCCGCCGGATATCCCGCCGACGTGCGGGACTATGACGCGCTCGCGGCGGCGGTCAGCTCGGCGCGAAACGATCACGGACCGATCGACATCGTCGTCTGCGGAGCGGCGGGAAACTTTCCCGCGCCGGTTCTCGGCATGTCGGCGAACGGCTTCAAGGCGGTCGTTGACATCGATCTTCTCGGAACGTTCAACACCTGCCGAGCGGCATTCGAGCATTTGAAACGTCCGGGTGCGAGCATCATCAACATCTCGGCGATGCAGGCGGTTAGCCCGATGGCGATGCAGGCGCACGTCTGCGCCGCGAAGGCGGGCGTGGACATGCTCACGAAATGTCTCGCGCTCGAATGGGGAAGCGAAGGAGTTCGGGTAAACTCCATCGCGCCCGGTGCGGTGGACGAGACGGAAGGGATGATGCGCCTCGCGCCGACACCGGAGATCAAGAAGCACTACACGCAGACGATTCCGCTCCGCCGCTTCGCGCAAAAAGACGAGATTGCCGACCTGGCACTCTTTCTCTGCAGCGACGCGGCGCAGTTCATCACCGGCGCGGTGGTGCTTTGCGATGGGGGTCAGTCCTTGAGCGGGCTCGGCGGGCGGCTCGCCGACAGGGCTCCAAAGACACCGAAAACCGAAGGGTGAACACGTGACGGACCTGCGACGCGTGGCCGTGTTCTGCGGATCGAACGTCGGCGCGCGCTCCGAGTACTCCGCGGCGGCGAGATCACTGGGTCGCGCGCTCGCCTCGCGAGGAATCGGTCTCGTGTATGGCGGTTCCAACGTCGGACTGATGTCAGTCCTCGCCGACGAAATGCTCGACGAGCTTGGCGATGTCATCGGAGTCATTCCGAAAACGCTCGTGGACCGCGAAGTCGCGAACACCGCGCTCGGCGATCTTCGAATCGTCAACTCGATGCACGAACGGAAGGCGCTGATGTCGGAGCTGGCCGACGGATTCATCGCGCTTCCCGGCGGAATCGGGACGCTCGAGGAATTCTTCGAGATGTGGACCTGGGCGCAGCTCGGAATGCACAGGAAGCCGTGCGCTCTGTTCAATGCCGCCGGCTACTACGACCCGCTGCTGGAATTCCTCGATCGGAGCGTGGAGGAGAAGTTCGTGCGACCGGTGCACCGCGAGATGGTCATCGTGGAGCAGGACGCGAACGCGCTCTTGGACAGATTGGTGGCTTACGAGCCGCCCCAGGTGGTTAAGTGGATCAATGCGGGCACAATCTGAATAATTAGATAAGTATCTAATCAACATCGTCAATCGAGCGCGGCCAGTCCTGCTTTAGCAGCCTCGATAGGGCGCGGTCGGCGAGAAGCCTTCCCTCTGTCTGGCAACGGGCGCAGTAGTTCGTCTCATTGTCCGCGTATCTGATCCGCTGCACGGGAGCCCCGCAATCGGGGCAGGGCCGGCCAAACTTGCCGTGCACCGCCATCCCCTCGTGAAACGCGGTGACCTTTCCCGGAAACCCTTCGCCACACTCCGCGCGAAGCCGCTCCGTCCATTCGGCAAGAACACTCCGCGCAGCACCGAAAAGACGTGCGATCTCTTCATCGTCAAGGTGGCGGGAATGTTTGACCGGCGAGAGGCGGGCCCGGTGCAGAATCTCGTCGGAGTAGGCGTTGCCAATACCGCTGAACATCCGCGGGTCGGTGAGCGACCGCTTCAAAGTGTGGTTCTCGGCGTAAAGCCGTTCCCGGAAGTCTGTTAGATTAATATCGAACACACTGAGGCCACCGGGGTCGATCTCCTTTAAGGCCTCGAGGCCGCGAACAAGCGCGATTGACGCGCGGCGCTTGGTTCCTGCCTCGGTCAAGATCAGCGTTCCGTGAGAAAAATCGAATGCGGCCAGGCCACTTCTCCCCGGACTTTTGGCCCCGGCGGGCGCCCACCGCAGACGTCCCGCGATCATCAGATGAACGATGATGAACAGTTCCCCCTCGACACCAATCGTGAGCCGCTTTCCGATGCGGCCAATGCATTCCACGACCTTCCCGGAAACTTCGGAAATTGGCGGATCGAATGAGCGGAGCACAAACGGCTTTATGATCCGGACTCGCTCGAGTGTGCGCCCGAGCAGGTGCCGTTCTAGCGCTTCGGCGTAAACCGTTATGTCTGGAAGCTCAGGCACGGGCGAGTTATGTTCGCCGGCACATCATATCGACGGGCCTCATATGTACAAAGCTAAGCCGAACGCCGGTTGCGAGCTTCCGGCAAGAGAGAAACTCAGCGTGCTCGTTCTCAATGCGAGTTTAAAGCACGAGCCTCATATCTCCAACACACAGGAGCTCTCGACAGAGGTACTGCGATGTCTCCGCCGCGAGTGCCCAATTGCCGACGATGTGCTCCGGCTGTCGGACATGCGAATCCCGGTGGGGCTCGGGTTCAAGGAATCAAAAGACGATGAGTGGCCCGGCATCGTCAAGAAAATAAAAGCTGCCGACATCGTGATATTTGCGACGCCAATTTGGTGGGGTGGAAGATCAAGCCTGATGCAGCGGGTGATCGAACGGCTCGATGCGCTCGACGAGGAGTACCACGCGTCGGGTCGGAGCGCGCTCTACAACAAGATTGCAGGGGTCGTGATCACGGGCAGTGAAGACGGAGCCCTGTCCACGCTCGGCACAATAATGATGGTGCTCACTTTCATGGGATTCACACTCCCACCCGAGTGCTGCGCTTATTGGGTCGGCGAGGTCGGCGGAGAACCGAAAAAAGATCGTGCAATGAGGCGCAGGAACAAGGCCAGCAAGACGATGGCGAAGAACATGGCGCGCAATCTCGCGTACTATGCCCAACTGCTGAAGCTGCATCCGCTCGAGCCGGACTCCGCAAAGGGGAAATAACAACCGCTACTGCGGACGGTTCACCTTCTCTCTCAGCCACTCTGTCGCGTCACGGCGATCGTTAGGCGACAGATATTCGGCCGGCAGTCGCGCCGCGCCTGCAAGGGCAACGTCCACTAGCGCCCGCGAAATGGAATTGATCTTCGGATCGCCCAGACCCTGCTCCCCGGCGACTCGCAGCAGGCTCTCGTCAGGCGAGCCGAGCAGCGCGACCGCCTCACGCGTCGCCTCCGGGTCGTACACGATACCGCACACGAATGTCAGCGGGGCTGCGATATCAGCAAACGGCACGGCATCAAGAGATCTGATCTCGAAATACTCCTTGGGCCGAATTTCGGGGAAAAGGGTCGACAGATGAAACTCCCAATCGCTCATCCCGATTGATGGATCATCGATCATCGAACGGAAGGAGTGGAATTCGCCGGTGCCGCTTTCAGCGCGTATGGCGCCGGCATCGAGAGCAAAGCGCGCATAGCGCGCGGCTGCATCGGAGCTGTCGAACGGAATCCCCGTACGACTCGGATCCAGCTCACGCCAGAGGTGGGCACGATAGCTCGCGTGTCCTGTGTCGCGGCCGGCGTACCGCGCTGATGTCGCAAAAATCGCGATCAAGTACGGAGCGAGGGCGTTGAGCAGCGTCCAGCGTTCATTCGCGTTCGGCCCGTGCTCGACGCTGATTTGAAGCGCCGCGGTCTGCCGCATCATTCGCACACCAGACTTTCCGCGCGCGGCAAAATACCGGTTCATCCTCACGTATCTATCGCCCACGAGCTGCAACGGCACCGCGTCGATGTCGTTGTGTGGATCCACGCCGGTCGCCAGCAGCTCGATCCCGTGGGCGCACGCCGATTTCGTGAGCGCGGAGGTAACCGCCTGCAGCGATTGTATGAGGCCGGAGCAGGATTCCAACGGTGGGCTGCTGATCTCGATCTGTCCGCCGGGCTCGAATGAAATCCTGCCGCCATCAGGGAGATCCCATGCCGGAGGGCCGGCCTCCGATTCCATCTCCCGCCATTCGAGAGATTCGGCAATTTCGCGAATGACGGCGGACAGCGAGTCGTGGCCGCCGGCGGGCACGGGCGCATTCGTCGTCGCGTATCGCGGAATGAGCTCGAGCTCCGCGCCCACGGTTCTGGAATCACTCGACGGCGCGAACAGCCGGGAGCGGACATCGGCGATCAGCGCTGCCTCGTCGAGGCTCACTGCCTCAGCCCGCGACGCGGGCGAGCGCTAACGCGAAGACCTTCCCGGAGTCGGGCATCCACTTGTCCAATCGCATTCCAGAATCCGTCAGAATGCCGGAGATCGCATCGAGGTCGTATTTGTAACTGAGCTCAGTGCGGATCGTCTCGCCCTCGACGAACGTCACCTCGCCAATCTCGGGGATGGTGACCGTCAGGGGCGCGCGCGCCACGAGATGCATCTCGATCCGGTGTTGCTCCATACTATAGTATGCGCGGTGCTCGAAGCGGTCGAGCGGGAAGTTGGCGCCAAGCTCGCGATTGAGTCGTTCGAGGATGTTGAGGTTGAACGCGGCGGTTACCCCCTGGGAATCGTTGTACGCGTCGTTCAGAATTGCTGGATCCTTCCGGAGATCGACGCCGAGAAGAAACGCATCGCCGGGACTCATCAAAGCAGCGACGTGGGAGAGTAGAGTTACAGCGCCATCGCGCGGAAAATTACCGATCGTGCTGCCGAGAAAGGCGATCAGAACCGGCGACGGCAGCTGAGGCAGCGAGAAGGGCTCGGTGATGTCGGAGACAACCGGTACCGTCGCGACTTCGGGGTAGTCTTTTCGCAGCGCGGCCGCGGTGGTCTCTAGAAAGTCGCGGCTCACGTCGATCGGCACATATGACGGTGCTTTCCCGGTGGCCAGCATCGCGTCGAGTATGACGCGGGTCTTGCTCGCGCTGCCCGCGCCGAGCTCCACCAGCGAGCTGGGGCCAAGCTCCTTAACGAGAGGGGGAATCACCAAACCGAGGAGCGCGCGTTCGGCTCTAGTGAGGTAATACTCGGGCAGCGTGGTTATCTGCTCGAACAGCTCGGAGCCGCGCTCGTCATAAAAATATTTGGGCGAAAGCCGCTTCGGAGCGCGCGTCAGCCCCTCGCGTACATCGCGCACCATCTGCTGCCTGGAGCGGCGCACTGTATATGGAGCGGTGGAGCTCATATAGTCGTTCAAGTGAATCTCAGTTGCCGGATGCGCAGCGAAAGCCGCTGAATATTTGCCGCCTGATCGGATAATCCCAATTGCGGAATGTATTGCGAATGGCGTGTGGCCTCGTGGCCCACGATCCGCCGCGAAGGACGCGATAATCGGGCCCGAAAAACTCTTCCGAATATTCCTTGTAGGGATAGCTCGCGAATCCCGGATATCCGCGAAATTCGCTCGTCGTCCATTCCCACACGTCGCCGATCATCCCGTAGCATCCGAGGGGTGACACGTTGCGTGCGTACGCGCCCACGGGCGCGGTTTGGAATGTGAGCTGATCGACATTGGCGTCGTCGTTGGTCGGCACTTTATCTCCCCACGGATACGCCAATGCGCCGCCTTCGCTCCAGGAAGCGGCAGCTTCCCACTCGAATTCGGTGGGGAGTCGCTTTCCCGCCCACGCGGCGAACGCTTCCGCCTCGTAGAAGCAGACGTGGCACACAGGGCGGTCGGGATCAATGGCTTTTTCCTGGTCCATAGACCGCTCGAACCAGGCGTCGCCATCGCGCCTCCAATATTTGGGCGCGCGGATTCCCGATGGCGCGAGCCACTCCCGGCCCGACGGCGACCAATGTCGCGGCTCGTCGTAACCGCCGCCGGCGATGAACTCAGCGAACTCGCCATTCGTAACCGGATAGACATCGATCCTGAAAGGGGCGAGGTGGATCTCGTGTCGGGGACGCTCGTTGTCGTATGACCACGCCGGATCGTCCGTTCCAATTGAAACCGGTCCTTCGGGAAAAGCGACCATTCTCCGGGGGGCCGGCGCTCCCCCAGGAATCTGGAAGCGCTTCGCCGGCTGGTAGGGCTCCCCGATCTTGAGCTGGAGGGTCTGAAGTATCGTTTCATTATGCTGGTACTCGTGCTGCAGCACCATATGGTAGACGAGCGCTCCCTTCAGCAACGGATTCCGTTCATCGAATCGCAGCGTCTCAAGCCGGTCGAGAACACGCCCGCGAATCTCTGTCATTCTCGCCGTCATTTCGTCGAGCGATGGCAGTGAAAGCGCCGCCCGGCTCGCACGCGGGTGCTCGAAAGGATTGTACAGGCCCGGCATCTCTGAAAATTCGATTGGTCCGTCGAGATTCTGTGTCAGCCAGAGCTCTTCGAAGTGGGCGATGTGTCCGAGGTCCCAGATGATCGGGCTCATCAGCGCGTCGTGCTGCCGGTGGAGGTCCTCGTCGCTCAATCCCGAGACGAGCAGAATCGTACGCCGGCGCGCCTCGTCGAGAAGTGCTGCGAGCTGCTCCTTGTCTGGAGCGGGGTGAGGTTCGGTCGCCGGCACTGGCTGCAATTGGTGGGGTATGGTTGGGCCGGATTACAGCCGGAGTAATGCAAATCATAGCGGACGAACCCACACCTTGCCAGGACACACGAAGCGCCTACGTTTTACAGTTCATGCTCACGAGCATTCGGTTGACAGGAAACAGGCGATGGTGAGCACGTCCTTGACCGGCGAAACGGTCTAGATGGACCGCGCGAGCGCGCTGGACAAGTTGGCGCGCAGAATTCCGTTGATCTGCGCCACCACGGTCGTCGGCATCGCCGTGATAGTGCTTTCGGGCTGGGCTCTTGGTTTCTATTCCGACCTTGTGATCGTGCCGGGTGGCACGATGATGCCGCCGCTTGCGGCGGTGTGTTTTCTCGCGGCGGCGGGTTCGCTCGTGCTTGCCGAGCGTGCAGCGGAAAGCGACGTAATGCGATGGCTGCAGCAACTGCTCGCGTTGGCGATCGTAGCCGTCGCGCTGGTCGAGCTGTTCGAATTCGCATACGCGCGCGATATCGGAATCGACCAGCTGCTGTTCCGTGACGCCGTGTTAGCGGCGCCCTGGCGTCCGGCGGGGAGAGTTCCGCTCAACGGCGCTGCTGCCTTTCTGCTGATGGGCTTCGGCTTATTTTCTGTCAGCCACGACATCAAGAAGCGCAGTCTTCGCAGTCAGATTTTCACATCCGCGGGGATGGTGATTGCGTTGACGGCGCTTCTCGGATACGTCTTTGGCGTCAGCGGGCTCTATGCCATCCCGCACTCGAGCGGGATGCCGCTGCTCGGCGCGGCAGCATTTCTGATTCTTGGCGTGGGCATCATCTTCAGCCACCGCGACCGCGGTTTCAGCGCGTTGATGGTAGATCACGGAGCGGCAGGCGTGATGACGCGCCGCCTTCTTCCTGCCGCGCTGATTCTTCCCGTGATGCTCGGCTTGCTTCGCCTCGCGGGGCAGGGGGCCGGCCTCTACGAGACGGATTTCGGCGTATCACTGAATGCAATCGCGAGCATCGCGACCTTTCTCGGGGTCATCTTATGGGCAGCGCGCGTGCTGCGGGACATGGACGCCGACCGTTCGGCGCTGATACTGCGCGAGCAGCAGACACGCTCGGCCGCCGAGCGCGCGCGGCTCGAAGCGGAGACCGCGCGCGCGGAAGCCGAGCGGGCAAACACGATCAAGACGGATTTTCTGGCGGTAATGTCTCACGAGCTGCGAACTCCGCTGACGGCGATAATGGGCTACGAAGAGCTGCTCTCGGACGGCATCACCGGCCCTGTCACCGAAGAGCAGCGCCAGCAGCTCGGCCGCATCAACGCTAGTGCGCATCATCTGCTGGGATTGATCGACGAGATCCTCACTTTCGCCAGGGTGGACATCGGACGGGAGAAAGTTCGTCTCGAGCAGCTGTCGCTCAACACGGCGATCGCCGAGGCAGCGGCGCTTGTCGAGCCGATGGCGGCGGCAAAGACACTTCGGTTCGTCGTCGTGAACCTGTTCGAAGACAGGGTGATTCTCACCGACCGGATGAAGCTGAAACAGATGCTCGTGAATCTTCTCTCCAATGCGATCAAGTTCACCGATCAAGGGGAGGTTCGACTGACGGCGGCAATTCGCGGCGAGCTGGTGGAACTGTGCGTGAGCGATACGGGCATCGGGATCGAGCCGACACATCTCGAGTCCATTTTCGAGGCGTTCTGGCAAGTCGAGCAGGGCGCGACGAGAAAAATCGGCGGGGCCGGGCTCGGGCTCAGCGTGACGCGCAAGCTCGCGCGTCTCCTAGGCGGCGATGTCACCGTGAAAACCGGCGTAGGAAAGGGGAGCACGTTTACACTGACTCTTCCGCTTGTTCCGCCTACGCCCACTACGCAGAAACGAAACACCCCAGCGTCTTCTCCCATACAAAAATGACACGTAGAGCTTCCGCACTCCTCCTGGCACTGTCTCTCTCCGCCCTCCCTGCTGAGGCGCAATCGCCAACGCCCATTGCCGATCGGTATCGCGCCACGGCGGCGAAACTCATCGCCAAAGCGCTTTCCGACAGCTCGGCATGGAACAAGCTCGCAGATCTCACCGATACGTTCGGGCACCGCGAGAGCGGATCGCCTGCGCTCGACTCGGCGACGGATTGGATTCTGGCGCAGCTCAAGGCGGACGGGTTCGCAAACGTGCACAGCGAGCCGGCGATGGTCCCTCACTGGGTGCGGGGCGCGGAGTCGGCGACGCTGGTGAAGCCGCGTGCACTCAAGCTCCACATGATCGGCCTCGGCCTCAGTGTCGGCACACCGGCAGGCGGAATTACCGCGCCCGTCATCGCGGTGCATTCGTGGGCGGA
Organism: Gemmatimonadota bacterium; assembly: GCA_030946775.1. GTDB lineage: Bacteria > Gemmatimonadota > Gemmatimonadetes > Gemmatimonadales > Gemmatimonadaceae > UBA4720. The sequence continues at coordinate 4,760 of JALYYD010000163.1, read as the reverse complement.
GCTGAGCGCGCGCGCATCAGAGGTTCCGGGGAAGATCGTATTGTTCGATGTCCCTTTCACCAGCTATGGCCAAACCGTGCAATACCGTGGAGCCGGCGCGATCGAGGCGGCAAAGCGCGGCGCCGTTGCGGCGCTGATACGGTCGGTGTCTTCGGGATCAATGCAGAATCCGCATACTGGAGCGATGGGGTATGATCCCGCTGTCAAAGCGATCCCCGCCGCCGCGCTGAGCGTCGAGGACGCATTGATGCTGGCGCGGATGATCGGGCGCGGCCAGGAAGTCGTTGTATCACTGACGATGGAGGCGCAGCGTCTGCCCGACGCTCCGTCTCGAAACATCATCGCCGAAATTCGTGGCAGCACGCAGCCGGATGAAATAGTCGTGCTCGGCGGACACATCGATTCGTGGGACGTCGGACAGGGCGCGATGGACGATGGCGGCGGCGCAGTCGCAGCCTGGCAGGCGCTGAAGCTGATCAAGGATCTCGGCCTCCACCCGCGCAGAACTATCCGCGTGGTGTTCTGGACCAACGAAGAGAGCGGCAGCCGCGGATCGGCAGCGTATCACGACGCGCATCAGAGCGAGCTCGCGAAGCACGTGATGGCAATGGAATCGGACAACGGCGTTTTTCGCCCGCTCGGAATACGCGTCACCGGGGGGAGGGCGGCGCTGGCGACAACGCGCGACATCGCAACGCTCCTCAAGCCGATCGGCGCCGACAAGGCGGATTTCGGAGATCCTGAAGCGGACGTGGAGCCGCTCGCGGAAGCCGGCGTACCCGCGCTCTCACTCGACGTGGATGGAACCAGATATTTCTGGTATCACCACAGCGAAGCCGATACGATGGACAAGCTCGACCCGCGCGAGATGGCGAAGTGTGTCGCGCTGATGGCGGTGATGTCGTATGTGATAGCGGACTTGCCGGCGCCGCTCGCTCGCGCGAACGCGGCTGATTCAGCCGCACTTAAAAAGCGCCGTTAGCGCCCTGCCGCTCTTGCCATCGCACGCGGAATCTCGTCGAGAAGCTCTCGCGCGAGAAATCCGATCGGAGCGACCCGGCGAGCGAGCGCATTGCCGGCGGCGCCGTGGATCGCGACTCCCCATACCGCTGCTTGATCGGTTGGTATTCCGCGAGCGAGCAGACCGGCGATGATGCCTGCGAGTACATCGCCGGAACCGGACGTGGCGAGACCGACAGCGCCGGCGTCGTACCTGAAGAGATCGGACGGCGTGGCGATGAATGTCGTTGAGCTTTTCATCACCACAACTGCGCCGAGCTTGGCGGAGACTTCCAACGCGCACTGCTGAAGCGAGCCTTCGACTTTTTCTTTAGAGATGCCAAGCATCGCCGACATCTCGCCGGCGTGCGGAGTTAGAACCACGTTCGGTCCAAGCGGCCTCGACATTTTCAGTTTGCCGAGGCAGGCCGCGTCGATCACGAGGGGACGCTCGGGAGCGTCGGCGAGATACATCGATGTAAAAGCGGCGGCATCGCTTTCCCCGATCATCCCCGGTCCGATGAGGATTGCGTCGGCGGAATCGTCGAGCGTCCGCATCTCGCGTCCGGCCGCTTTCCCGGGCGAGCCGCCGCGCGATTCGCTGAGCGGAGAAACGAGCGCCTCCATCACGGCGATACTCACCGGCGTGGCGACGCTCCTCGGCGCCGCCAGTTGAAGCTTGCCAGCGCCGGCGCGGAGCGAGGCAAGTCCGGCGAGAATGAGGCCGCCCGGCACCAGAGCGGAGCCACCGGCGACGAGTATCGTTCCCCGCGAGTTTTTGTCGGAGTTCGGCGCGGGCTTTGGCAGCGGCCAGCTCCGCAGAAATGCCGGAGTTACCGCGCGCGCTCGCCGCTTCTCAGCGCGCCGCGACATTCGCGTCCGGCTCCGATGTCACCGGAGCGCCGGCCTGTTCCAGAGGGGCGACGAAATTGAAAAGCTCGAGAGCGAGATTGCCGCGCGGCCCGAGCGCCGAATCGTGGCGATACAGGGTCACTGAGCAGTTGGCGATTTCCTCGGCGCGATCGATGGCCAATATCTCGTCTTCGGTCATATGCTCGAGGAGATATCTGAGACAAAGCACGACTACCGAATGGCAGAGGATGAGCACGCGCTGTCCGCAGTATTCGCGCGAGATCATTTCGACCGCGCTGCGCAGGCGAAGAATCACGTCGCACCAGCTCTCGCCGCCGGGCGGGCGATGGTAAAACTTTCCGAGCAGCCGTCTGAACTCCGCCTGCTCGGGGAAGCGATCGCGAATACCGACGCCGGTGAGTCGGTCGAGGATTCCGAACTCTTTCTCACGCAAGCGCTCGTCTACAACTAGTGAATAGCTGTCCTTGGGAAGACCCGCCGTTTCGACGATGAGGTCAGCGCTATGGCGCGCGCGCAGATACGGCGATGTGAGGATGACATTGGGGCGCTCGTCGGGCGTTAGCGCGGCGAACCACTTGCCGAGTGCGCGAGACTGCTGCTCTCCGAGTGCGGAGAGAGGCACGTCGACGTCGCGGGTAGCGAGGTCGATCATCGGCCTGCCGGCGGCTACAGCGGCATCGCGTGCGACATTCCCCGCCGATTCGCCGTGGCGCACGATGTAGAGAAGATCGGGCCAGATTTGGGTGTCCTTCATGGAGTGCCGCTAGGTCAAGTAGCGTACCACCTCAATCGACAGCGACATTTGTCTCAATGAAATCCACTCCAGATCAGCACGATCCCGACTGGCCCCGCTATCCGGAAACCATTCTCAAGTTTGCGGTTGAGCCGCCGGTTTCCATTGACCTGCGGGCGATGCCAACGGCGAGCAGCCTTTCGGGTCTCAAGCGCATCGGACTCAGCGAGCCATTCGCGGTGATGACGGCGTTCGACCCGCGCGGCGAGAATCTGACACGAGAGGAGAACGATCAGCTGTCGCACAAGCTCGAGGCTCGTCTTTGCGAAATGGGCCGCGACTTCATCAGGGTGGACGCGTGCTCGCCTGATGGAGCGCACTGCGAATGCAGCGTAGCGGTTCGGATGCCGCAGCAAGAAGCGATCACGCTCGCGGCCGAATTCGAGCAGGTGGCTCTGTTCTGGTTCGACGGAGGTCAGTTCTGGATTCTTGGGGCGATCGTAAAAACTGATCCGGTGATGTTGCCACGCAGCTCGTAACTGCAACTACAACTGAACGGGATGCGAGGGATGCGTAGGTAAGATCCGAGAGATGTGGTACTGCCGCAGGACCGTCCGGCTCGCTCTTAAAATGAAACGGACGGTCTTGCGGTCGTACCCTAAACCCCGGGCGCTTACCTACTCACAACCCGCATCCAGTTCTGTTGCAGTTATCAGTGGAGAGCTTTGTACCTGAACCCGTAAACCCCACCCTTTGGAATCGTGAGCTTGAACTTCTGAGTGGACTTCGCGGAAACCGGTCCGACCGGAATCTCCTGCGAGCCGATGGCTGCACCGGCCTTGTCGAGGAACTCGACGGATAGCGTGTAGCTCTTTGTCGTCGCCGTGCGGTTTTCGATCGTTCCGCCGAGTGTGGTCTCTTTGTCTCCACGCAGGAAGTCGGTGATGGAAACCTTCACCGGGGCGTTTTCGGAAAGACCATTGTAGTAGATCAGTGAATCGGTGTAGATCTTTTTTAGCTTTGCATCCTTCGCCGCGGACTTGTAGAGCGCCTGATACGCGAAGGCGTAGAGGAGCTGGTCATCCGGGTTGCTGGGATCGATCGCAACGAGATCTTTCACGATCGGGAACATCTTCGCCGGCTGATTCGTGCCGAAATACGTCAACGCAAGATTGTACAGCACGTCGCGTGAATACGGGTTGAGCACCTTCGCCGCTTCAAGGAGCTTCACGGCATCGAGCGGGTGACCGTTGCGCGTCGCGGCGACGCCGGCGTGGATGAGCGTATTCTCGCCGTAGTGCGTCGGGTTGGCCATCATCGGCGCGTAGATGTTCGGAATCGACGCGCTGTCGCCGGCGGTGTGATAGAGATTCGCGAGGCGATCGACGGTTTCCGAGACACGGTAGTCGTCAGTGGCCGTGGAGAGATAAGCCTGCCAGGCCTTGATTGCGTCGCGAGCGTAACGAATCTTGTCGGCGCCCGTCGCGGAATTCGCCGCCTGCGAGAGTGCGTCAGCCTGCTCGAACATCGTCTTCAGCTTTACGTCGGCATAGATGCTGTCGGCGCCGGCCGCGGCGAGAGCCTTGTTCCAGTAATCGTTAGCCGCAGCGATATCCTTCCGCTGGGCAGCAACGGATCCAAGAACGGAGTACGCGTATGGCGAGCGATGTTCGATGAGGAGCGCGCGCTTGGCGTAGAAATCGGCGGAATCGAGACTGCCGGCATTGAGGGCGTTGAACGCGGAGTTGAGCGTGTTCACCCACGGCTTGTGCTGACGCCATTGGTTGACGAGTGGAACGCACGCCGGAGCCATCTTCTCGACGACGCTGAAAGCCGAATCAGCCGAGGCGAAAAGATTGATCTTCGCCGTCGGATTCGTCGTCAGTCCGAGAACGCTGCGCGGCGATTCGACCGACACTCCCGGCTGTGTGAGCATCAGGATGTAGGCTTCTCCGAGGATGTAATTCCGCGCCAGCGGATTGTCCGTCTTGTCGTCGGCGAGAGCTCGTATCACGTCCTGCAGATCGCGAGTCGCGCTTGCATTGCCCTGGATCGCCGAGACTGCCCGCTGCATCGAGAACTGGGCGCGCCCGACCGAGCCGCTGACGCTGCCGATCGGATCGCAGCCGGCCGGAACCTGTGCGAACGCCGGAAC